>JBEKDW010000013.1:0-18024 GCA_050014155.1 Anaerolineales bacterium | reverse complement strand
GAGCAGGAGATCCGAGACGAACAGGCCGCCGATCCCGACGAGCATCGCCGTGGTTCTCCTTACATGCGGAAAGAAGGTGCTCCAAACAAGGATTCCGAGGATAAAGAAGAGGGCGTACGCCGCGCGAACGTTCCCGGCCTCAAAACTATTGAACAATCCGACCAACAACTGATGCGGCCGGAGATTCCGGTCGGTGAGAATGCGCGCCGTCAGGTTGATCCATATTCCCAAAACGGCGTTGATGGCGATCCAGGCGGGCGCGAAACCGGTAACCCGCGGGCTGCTGAAAATCCGCCAATAGTTTTTCAGCGTTTCTTTAATATGGGTTCGCGGCTGTCCCGATTCAGGCCGTTCCCGGATATCGCGGATCCCATAAAGAAGAACAAGCATGCTCGCGAGATAGATGATCGCATTGAGCGCAAAGGCCGGGCTGGTGACGGGTATCCCGGCCAGGATCCTGGGCGATCCGAAATTGCGCCACAACCAGCCGCCGATGGAAAAACCCAGCGCGATCCCGCCGATGGTGGCAATTTCATAATATCCCACGGCCCTGGCGCGCAGCTTGGGGGAATGAGCGGTGGCATCCGCCAGATATCCCAGCGTCGCCGGCGCGTTGCTCGCCGTCGAGAGCCCCTCCAGGATTCGCGTCACGATCAGCAGCCAGATAATCGTGGTCAGGGCCGTGATTTGAACCGCGATGGCGCCGAAGAGCGGCCCCAGGATGATAAAAAGCTTGCGTCCGAACCGGTCGCTCCAGGCGCCGAAAAACAGCGACCCGATTAATTCCGCCACAAAGAACGATCCGATGATAATTCCGCCGAGCGTGTAGGAGATGGAATACACGTGGGAAGCGCCGGCGATAAGGCGCAACGGGTTTGCTGGAGACCGGGCGGCGTCGTGGATGGAGTTTAAATAAAATTGAATATTCTCGCCCATTGCGCCGGCGGCCGTCCGCAGAAGTAAACTCCCCACGGTCACCGAAACGAGCGAACGGATCAAATGCAAAGGAGCAGGAGCCGCCGGTTTGGTTTGAACCATCTTCTCACGAGTCTCTCAACGCGCTTTCGAATAATGGATGAGCAAGAATGCCAGCTCAGCCGTCAGCGCTTAACCATCCCCAACATGAACCTGCCCTATACCGAAGCATTCCCTGCCCGGGAGTAGAAATACTTCTTGGCCAACTCAGTGGCCAGAACATAGAGCGCCGTCAGCCCAATCACCGTCAGCATGAGCGGAGCGGGCAAGGGGACGAAACCAAACAGCGAATGGAACGGCAGATAGGGCATGACGAGGGTAATACCCATAAAGACCAACGAACTCGTCAGCAGGAGCGTGCCCGGGCGGCTGCGGAAGAAGAGATGGCGCGTTCGTACGACAAGCGCGATGACCAGCTCCGTCAACAGCGACTCGATGAACCATCCGGTCTGGAATTCCTCCGGCGAAGCACGATAGATAAACAAAAGTGTTCCGAAGGTCAGGAAGTCGAAGATCGAACTGACAAGGCCGAAGAGTACCATATAGTTACGGATAAAACGGGTATTCCAGCGGTGCGGCTTCTCCACCCATTCCGGGTCAACGTTGTCGCCGGCGATGGTCGTGGCGGGAATGTCGGAAAGGAAGTTGTTGAGCAGGATCTGTGGAGCAAGCATGGGTAAAAAGGGCAAGAGTAACGAAGCTCCTCCCATGCTGAACATGTTGCCGAAGTTGGCGCTGATGGTGGTGAGAACGTACTTGAGCGTGTTGGCAAAGGTCTTGCGGCCCTCATCGATGCCCTCGCGCAAGATGCCCAAATCCGTTTTCAGCAGGACAAAGTCGGCGGCTTCCTTGGCCACATCCACCGCGGTGTTCACCGAGATGCCCACGTCCGCGGCGTGCAGGGCCGGCGCATCGTTGATGCCATCGCCCATATACCCGACCACGTGGCCGGTCTTCTGCAGCGCCAGGATGATCCGTTCCTTCTGATTGGGATCCACTTCCGCGAAGATCGTGGTACGTTCGGCCAGATGCCAGAGAGCCTCGTCGCGCACTCCGGCCAGCTCGCCGCCGGTCAACACACCCAGAACCGGCAGGTTCACCGCCTCCGCGACGTGCCGCGCCACCTTCTGGTTATCGCCGGTGATGATCTTGAGTTGCACACCGCGTTTCGCCAGATCGACGATGACTTGCCGCACATCGGCCTTCGGCGGATCGAAGAACAGCAGAAAGCCGGCGAAGGTAAGTGCGTTTTCATCGGCGCGTGAATAGGCTTCCGGCCGCGCAGTTACCTTCTTCGTCGCCACGCCGAGCACTCGGAAGCCTTTGGCGCTCCAATCACTGTATTGTTGTTGAATCCCTGCCTGTCTGGCAGCGTCCAGCGGTTGGTCGCCATCGCCGGTTTGTACACTGCTGCAGATGCTTAGAACGTTGTCCAGGGCGCCGTTGGTGATCAGGGTGCGCTGGCCTTGGGGATCGGCCGTGACAATGCTCAGGCGCTTGCGCACGAAATCGTATGGGATCTCGTCCACCTTTTTTTCAGTGCTGATGTCTGACGCCGCCTGCTGGGCGTATGCTTGAATCGCCTCATCCAGGGGATTGGTCAGCCCGGTCTGGAAGTGCGCGTTGAGATACGCGTAACGCAGTACGGCTTTGGACGGCTGCCCCGTAGGATCGACCGCACCATCGAGCCGGACGACGCCTTCCGTGAGCGTGCCGGTCTTGTCGGTGCACAGCACGTCCATGCCGCCGAAATTCTCGATGGAGTTCAGGCGGCTCACGATCACGCCGCGTTTGGCCATTTGCTGCGCGCCGCGGGAGAGGGTGATGCTGATGATGGCAGGCAGGAGTTCGGGCGTCAGGCCTACCGCGAGGGCGAGCGAAAAAAGAAGCGAGTCCATCAGCGGCTTGGCGAGAAAAAGGTTGACCGCCAAGACAATGACCACCATCACCAGCATGACTTGCGTGAGCAGATTGCCAAATTGATGAATGCCGTGTTCGAATTCGGTCTCCGGCGGGCGCAAGCTCAGCCGTTGCGCAATTTGGCCGAACACCGTAGCCTTACCCGTCTGCACAATCAGCACCTGGGCGGTTCCACTGCCGACACTGGTGCCCATGAAGACGCAGTTGGTGCGCTCCGCCAGGCTGGCCTTGGCGGGAACAATCCCCGGCTGTTTTTCCACCGGGAAGGTTTCACCGGTAAGCACCGCCTGGTTGATAAAGAAATCATTAGCCACCAGCACGACCCCGTCGGCGGGGATCAAACTGCCCGCCGAGAGCACGACCACATCGCCGGTCACCACTTGTTCCGAAGGCAGCATTTGCGGCGCTCCTCCGCGGAGCACACTGGATTTGATCGTGACCTGTGACCGGAGTTTCTCGACGGCGTTGCTGGCACTGTATTCTTGTACGAAGCCGAGCATCGTGCTGCCGAACACGACGGCCAACACAATGCTGGCATCGATCCACTCGCCCACCATGAGCGAGACAATCGCGGCGAAGATGAGGATGAGGACCAGCGGGCTTTTAAACTGACTCAGGAAAAGCCCCAAAGCGGTAGTCTGTTGTTTTGCCTTAATGGTGTTCAGCCCGTCTTGCTTCAGACGTTGCTCAGCATCCGCCGGTTGGAGGCCGGTATTCGTGGTGTGCAGCAAGGAAAGGAGTTCCTCGGGCTTGCGGCTCCAATAGTCTGCCGTCGTTCCTTGCGCGTCCTGTTGCGCTGATTGTTTTGGTGTGCGGGAAAAGAAGCTGGCGAAGGGCTTCATTCGACCTCTCTGTAACTCGTCTCGTTATCAAACCCGGAGGCCGCGGGGGATCAGGTACAAGGAACATCCTACCCTGGCTCGTTCGTGCGCACTTGCGAATCAACCATACTGGTGATTTATTATATCCGGGCTTTTTAACGTCAACGAAAGGATAAATACTCCGGTTCTGGCTTGTGTTGTTAACTCGATATTTCTTTTAAGATATTAATATCGATTTGATCTGAATTTAGCGCAAAACATGATAATTTCCAATAATGGAGTCAGTAGCCGTCATGACTCCCAGAAAGCGAGTGTATTGTTCTGATAACGACTTTATTGTCATTCCACTCCACCGCCTTTTGCTTGACATTCCTTTTGGCGGCAGGTAGAATTCCGCCCGCTCAATGATTATTGGTCTTCGCGTCGACATTTCGGCCGAGATAGCTCAGTTGGTAGAGCACGCGACTGAAAATCGCGGTGTCCCCAGTTCGATCCTGGGTCTCGGCACCTCCGCGAAAGCGGTCTTGCGGGCGTGGTTCAGTGGTAGAACGTCTCCTTGCCAAGGAGAAGATCGGGGGTCCGAATCCCCTCGCCCGCTCTTTCAGCGCCCCGGAAACGGGGCGATTGTATCCGGCGACGTAGCCAAGTGGTAAGGCAGGGGTCTGCAAAACCCCCACCGTGGGTCCGAATCCCACCGTCGCCTCTGGTCTTTGTCACCAAGCGGCTTCCTTTAATAAGGAAGCCGCTTTTTTCACCACACGGTTGTCAGGAGGGGACCGAAAAGGCGCGGCCGAACGCCCCGCCTCTACATTCCCGGAACCGCAATTCCCACCCACCCCATCACACTGAGGCCGATCAGAACAATCGTCAGGAAAATCAGTATCGCCACGACGACCCAGGCGAGGAAATTAAACACGCGCCCGTTCACATATTTCCCCATCAACCGGCGATCGTTGATCAGCCGCAGCATGACGATGAGAATTACCGGCAGCACGACCCCGTTCAACGTCTGGCTGGCCATCATCGCCTGCACCAGCGAGGGGATCGGCAGCAGGATGATCGCCGCCCCGATCGCGATCAACGCGGTGTAGGTGCCGAAGAAAACCGGAGCTTGAGAGAAGGACTTGTCCACACCGCTTTCCCAGCCGAACGCCTCGCACACCAGGTAGGCGGTGGAGAGCGGCAGGATCGCCGCGGAGAAAACGCTCGCATTCAGCAGGCCGAAGGCGAAGAGGGTGGAGGCGTACTTTCCCGCCAGCGGCGCCAGCGCGAGGGCCGCGTCCTTGGCGGTTTCGATGTGCTTCCCGGCCGCGAAGATGGTAGACGAACAGGCGATGATGATGAAACCCGCGACGATGATGGCGAAGATCGAACCCACGATGACGTCGATGCGTTCGTAGGCGTAGTCCGCCGGTTTTATTCCTTTGTCGACGATTGACGCCTGCTGATAGAACTGCATCCAGGGGGCGATGGTGGTTCCAATGGCGGTGACGAAAATGGTGACGTACGCCAGCTCGAATTTAAAGGAAGGGGTCACAAAATCCGCCGCCACCTGGGTCCAGTTCGGGTGGGCCATGATCCCCGATGCGATATACGCCAGGTAGATGGCGCTGGCGATCAGAAACACCCGCTCGACGATTTTATAGTTGGCTTTTACGATCAGCAGCCAGACGGCCACGGCCGCGATCGGAACCGACAGGTATTTTGCGACTCCGAAAATTTCCATGCTGGCCGCCACGCCAGCAAACTCACTGACGGTATTGGCGATGTTGGCAAAAACGACGATCGCAATGATGACCGCCGTAGCGCGGAGTCCGAGCGATTCCCGGATCAGATCGGCCAATCCCTTGCCGGTGACCACTCCCAGGCGCGCGCTCATTTCCTGGATCAGGATGAGCGCGATCGCCACCAGGGGCAGCATCCACAACAGCGAGTTGCCGAAATGCGCCCCGGCCACGGAATAGGTGGTGATGCCGCCGGCGTCGTTGTCCACGTTGGCGGTGATAATTCCCGGACCGATTACCGAGAGCAGCAGCAGAAGCCGGATGCGAATCGGCTTCCATCGCATCCACAGGCGCATGGCGTCATTCTCCGAAAAAGATTAATGGTACATGTGGGGCAGCTTTTTCTTCCAGGCGGTCGGGATGATCTTATCCAGCGCGTCGTCGGCGGTGACGATCCCCTGGATCCGCCCCTCGTTATCCACAACCGGCACGGCCAGCAAGTTGTACTTCGACACCGACTGGGCGACATCTTCCTGGCTGTCGTCCAGCTTGACGGCGACTAGACGCTTATGCATGAAATCCCGGATCGGCGTGGTCGGATCGGCCATGACCAGTTCGCGCAGCGATATCACGCCCACCAGTTTCCCGGTCGGCTCGGTGACGTAAACGTAATAGATCGTCTCCGCCTCGCGCGCCGTCCGGCGCAACGTCTCCACGGTTTCACTGGCGGAGAGCGTGGGAGGCACGGCAAAAAACTCCGTGTTCATCAAGCCGCCCGCGGATTCGACCGGGAAGGCGAGCAGTTTGCGGACGTCCTCCGCGTCTTCCCGTTCCATCAGGTTGAGCAGTTCTTTGCTGCGGTCCTGTGAGAACTCGGCCAGCAGGTCGGCCGCTTCGTCGGGAGCCATCTCCTCCAGCACGTCGGCCACCTTTTCGTCGGGCATCGTCTCCAGCAGCCGCGCCTGGAAATCCGGTTCCACCTCCTCGAGGGTGTCGGCTACCGTGCTGACGTCTAGTGTCCCGAGCAGCTTGTCGCTTTCGGGGCGGGTCAGGTCGGAGATGATCTCGGCCAGGTCGGCCGGATGCAATTCGGAGATCTTATCCCCGGAAACTTTCAACCGCATCGGCTGGTCGCCTTGCAGCAACTCTACGTTGTCCCAGGAGATGGTACCGCCCGGCTTCGGTTTCCCGCTTCGGCGTTCCCACCATTCTGATAACCCGGGCCACAGGCGGCGGAGCAGGCCCAGCCGCCCGATGTCGACGTTGGCGACGTAAAAATGGTTGTTAACCCGCGCGATTTCCAGATCGTTGACGCGCACGACGCGCACGCCGTCGGTGTCGATGATCTGTTTGTCGAGCACATCGCGCGCGAGGTATAGATCCTGCTCCGCCACCGCGTAGGGCGTCACCTCGGCCCGGCGTTTGGAAAGCGGGATGGACGGCGCCAACAGGACGGCCACCTGGTCCATCGGGATGATCGTTTGCTGCTTCCCCGCGCGCACGACGATCGCGACGATCTGCGGGTGGACCATATCGCCGCGGTGCGCGGCAATAATATCTTCCAGGCTGCCGACCGGAACACAATCGACGTCGACGACCGGCCTGCCGATCAGGGTGCTGATGTAAGGCATGGAATCACCTCGGGCGCGAATATGCCCCGGAGGACGGGGGATTGGGTCGCAGGAGAGCGAGCGCCACTTTTTTCTCCGACCGGCATTTTCTGCCGTCGACCCGACCGGGATCGAGTCCTCCCCCAAAACCCCCTACACTTCCCGCGGAAGGACTGTCAAAAATTTTTTGTTTTTTCCTTCGTTCGGTGACAGAGGGGGAATTAAAAATCCCCAGTGCTCAACCGGGGATAGTAAACACGCACAAACGTGTTTATTCGATCACCCACACTGGTTGAGCTTTGGCACTGCGTAGCGTATGAAACCGGTTTCCCGGTCCTAGCCGCTTCGGACAAAGCCTTAATCCGGCTTTGCCTGGTCTACCCTTTGGTGTCTCTCGACTTTTCAGGGCAGCGGCCTGTGTCTCGCGCAGACGCCTCGCCTAACGAGGGTTTAATTTCGAAAATTATAGGTTCGTAAAAGACCGATGTCAAGAGGCAAAACCTGATTTGCACAAAATTCCCCGGCGGACCAATCCACCGGAAGGGATGCGGTCCTCCGCCCCGGTTAACGGTGTATAACCCCCTTTCCACCAAAAATTGTCCAAGTCGAAAACAGGTTTATTGAAATCGCCGGATAAGTCCTTCACAATGGGTTTTTCCATAATCGGAGATCCTTAGTGGAATTGAAAAAGCCAATGTTCCGGAGTTTAATCCCATTAAAGCCGTTCATTGTATTCGAGTTTCAAAGATTGATGTCTCCAATGCGCATTTTTACCCGATTTCGAATGGTTGGTTTTTCCGTCAGATTTCCGGAAGAAGCAAGCCGCCGGTCAGCAGTGATAGATCGAGGTCGATCCCCGCCACGGTAAGATAAGTTGCAGTTTCGTATAAAACACATACAATAGTTTATGAGTGGAATTACCTGGCGGATTTGGTTTTTTTACGCTTTTTCAAAAAGTGGTGGATATTCGAGGGAAGGAAAAGCAAGCATCCCATGGCCTGCCGGTGAAAGAAAAATTCTTGCGATTCTTTGGAGGGAAAAATGAATAAACCTACCCCCACCCTCATCCTCATCGTTGACAACGACCGCACAGTGCGTAACGCAATATCCGACATGCTGTCTCAACAGGGCTATGTCGTCCTGCAGAGCGAAACGGCGGAGGCGGCTTATGCCCTGATCACGCGTCAAATACCCGACTTGATCATTATAAATGTCGTTCTACCGGGCATGGATGGTTACACTTTTTGCCAACAGTTGCGTCAAAACCCAGACACTCGCCTTTTACCGATCATCCTTCAAGTCTCTCAAGGAGATCTGGCGGATAGGATGGCAGGGTTTAAAGCCGGTGCGAACGATTATATAACGCTACCATACCCTCCCGAAGAATTGCTATACCGCATTAAAAACCTGCTGAGCCTGATCCAGAAACCTGTTCCTCCCCAAGCGCAATTACCCACTCCGGGACGAATAACCGCCATTTTCGCCGCCAAAGGTGGCGTAGGCAAGACGATCATATGCACCAATCTGGCGGTTGCGCTCCGTCAAATATCTGGTAAACGGGTGGCGCTCATGGACGCTGATTATTCCTTCGGCCTCGTGGGGGTGCACCTGAACATGTCCACCACACACAACATTATAGAATTAATCCCAATAATTGATGATCTCGATCATAATGCGTTTCAAAACGTAATGGTTCATCACATCTCCGGTATCCATGTGTTGCTCTGCCCCTTTCACCCGGAAGAAGCCGAGCTCATCACGGCGCCGCATATTAAAAAGGTTTTACAATTACTGGCCGAACAATATGACGAGGTGGTTGTGGATTGTCATGGGAGTTATGACGAACGGACGCTGGAGGTTCTGGAAATGGCTAATACCATCCTGCTGATCATCGTACCGGAAATCGGCACTTTGATGAGCACAAGCCGCTTCCTGGACTTGGTGACCAAACTGAAAATTCCCCCCGAGAAGCTGAAACTTGTCCTGAACCGGAGTGACTCGAAGGTAGGATTGGAAGTCACAGATATTGAACAGGCCTTGAAGTATAAAATCAGCTATAAACTCGTAAGCGGCGGCCGGGATGTGACGATCAGCGCAAACAAAGGAATCCCGATGGTGACATCTATGCCGAATCATCCCCTTTCCTTGGGGATCAAGCAGATTGCGGAAGATTTACTAAAATCGTAAGGAATATCCTACACCGATGATAATAATGGAATTGTCATCGGAAGGTCCGGTGTTAACAGTTCTCTTCGGATAAAAATTTTTCCCGGTTTGCGCCGCGGGCAATCTTTCCGGAGCTGGTCTTGAGCAGCCAACCCTGCGGCACAATCCTCACCTGTCGCAAGGCGATGTCGGAGCCCTGGGTCACCCGGCGGCGGATCTCCTCCGATAACCGCTGTGCGGTTTCTTCCATTTCGATCTGTGGGATCTCCCCGGCCTCCATCTCGGCCACCATCACCACTTCCTCGGTGCCGAGTTCCTCGCTGAAGACGCCGAATGCCACCGCTCGCCCGGGATGGACGCCCGGCACGTCGGAGGCCAGCGACTCCAGATCCTGAGGATAGACGTTCTTCCCGCCGACGATGATCAGGTCTTTCTTGCGGCCGGTGATGTACACTTCGCCCCCAGCCAAATATCCCAGGTCGCCGGTGAGGAACCAGCCGTCCAGGAAAGCTTTCTCCGTGAGATCCGGCCGGCGGTAATACCCGCTGAGCATGCAATCGCTGCGCAGCATGACTTCTCCCAAATAACGCGCAGGCAGCTCCTTGCGGGAATCGTCCACGATCTTCACTTCCACGTTGGCTAGGGGTTGGCCGCAGGAAAGCATGTTCATTGCGGCTTCCCGATCGGCCGCCGGACGCGCAACCCGGTCGACAAGCAGCCCGCGCTGGCTTACGGCATCCACGGTCACCGGCGCATCGATCCCACCCTGGGTCACGGCAAAAACATTTTCGGCCATGGCGTAACAGGTTGCCATCGCTTCGGGCTTCAGGCTCTGCGCACGGAACCGCTCCAGAAACATCGCATGGCTTTTATAGTGCATCGGCTCGGAGCAGTTGATCACCGCCCGCCAGGAGGAAAGGTCCACGCCTTCCAGATCGCGGCTGCGGATTTTTTGCGCGCAGAAGTTGTAAGCGAAGTTTGGCAGCCAGGTAAGGGTTCCGCGGTGGCGGGAGACCGCTTGTAGGAGCTTATACGGAGCCCGCACCCAGTCGAACGGCGACATCAGCACCAGGGGGATTCCCCGCAGCACGGGCAGGATGAACCCTGCGATCAAGCCCATGTCGTGATACAGCGGCAACCAGGAGACAATTGTGTCGCCGGAATGGAGGCGGATGGCGTCCGCGTAGGTATCCAATTGCCGGAACACGGCGGCGTGCGAAAGCGCGACGCCCTTCTGCAAGCCGGTCGTTCCGGAGGAATGCTGCAGCAGCACAACGTCTTCGGGCGCGCGTTCCCGCCCGCGCATCGCGGAAAAATCCGGCTCCGCCCGCGAGCCGATCGCCGTCGAGAGCAGCACTTTGCGCACCGATCCGCCTGGGGAAATCGCGGCTTGCACCTCGGCCAGGAATTCGGGGTAGGTGACGACGGCCGCGGGCGCGGTCACCTCAAAGAGGGATTTCAGCGAGCGCCGGTACGCCTCGGGCGCGAGCTTCTCGGTGAGGAACGGCATGATCGCCGGGATCGCGCCGTGCAGGATCGCGCCGAAGAAGGAATAGACCAACGCCTCGGAATGCTGGAGGATGAGCACGACCACTTCGCCGGGTTGCACACCGGCATCCTGGAGCGCGCTAGCGTAACCCGCCGCTCCGCAGACGAGCTCCCGGTAGGAGATCGGATGCTCCGGTTGCCGCGCATCCATCCAATGGAGGACTGTTTGGTCGGGGGAATTTTCATGCAGCTCGCGGAGCCGTTGGAAGAACGTGGTCACAGGGGCGTCTGCCGGGCGCGGATGATCGCCGCCAGCGCGGCGAGGGTGTCGAAGGTCTGGGCGTTCAACTCGGTGTCGTCCATTCGTACCCGAAACGTTTCCTCAACAAAGAGCGCCAGATCCACCAGATGAAAGGAGTCGATCAGCCCGGAGGAGATCAGCCGGTCTTCGGGACCGATCACGCGCTTGGGTTGTTTGAGGATTTTTTCGGCGATGTATTTCGCCAGGGTCGTCTCGATTTCGTCGGTCATTGTGGGCCTCTCCCGGTCACGGGGCGGATTGCATGTCCAATTCCCGCCGTGCCGCGTCCAATGCCTGCAAGCCGGTCAGGTTGCGTTCCATCCAGCCGCTCCAATCCGATGCCGGCAGGTCGAAAAAGTAGTTCTTGAAACCATATCCCTGAGTGAGATGGAAATGGTCGTCCTGGCTGAGCCCATGCGTGGGGAGCCATTGCACGGACTCCCAGAAATTCCAGAGCGGGATGTCGTACTCCCACGCCAAGCTCGCGATCAGCGCATCGATCCGGTTTCCGCCTTCGAGGTTGTCGGCCTTGGTTGCCAGGATCGGCACCACACCCTGGGCGATGGCGGATTCGATCACCTGCCGCAGGTACGTCCCGTACTTGGCTACGTCGCCCGACCAGGCTTCTTCCTCACTGATGATCACGATGCTGGGGTTGTTCACCCGCAGTTCGCACGCCATCGGGGACTCGCCCGAGTTGCAGGCGGCGGGATCGGCCCATAGCGGCGAAAGGACGGCGGCCACGTTCATTCCGCCGTGCACGGAAAGGCTCTTGCGACCGAAGGATCCTTTGAACCAGTCGATCGTTGGCTGCAGATCCGCGTACGGGCCCAGCCGGTATTTATCGGGGTTCTCAAAATCGGCGAGGAAATACGTGGTGATATTCTGGCAATCCCCAATCTTGGAAAAGACGTGCGGATTACGCCCGAGCGCCAGGCCGCGGTGGTAGATCTCCATGGCCCGCTCGCTGAAGGCGGGAATCGCCGGCAGGGTTTTCCATGCATCGGGCGCGAGGGTGGGACGCGGCGTGGACGTGCTGCCTTCCGTAGGACCTATCGTCGGATCCATCGTCGCGGAGCCCGCGGTCGCCGTACCCGGTCCCGTCGCGGCTTCGGTGGCCGCGCTCGTCATCGGCAACGTGGCGGCCGGACGGACGCCGCACCCGGCCAGGGCCGCGGCCAGGCATCCGCATCCAAAAAAAGTTATTCCGATTCGCTTAGCGAACATTCCCATCCTTTACGATCGCGGCTTCCAGCCAATCGGCCAGCAGGGTTTCCCCCAACGGCGTGCGGTGAATGGCGCTGTTGGAAAAATCTTCCGCCGGAATCACATCCCATGCATCCAGATAATTCACGGCATGCGCCCGGCACCACCCCTCCAGAAGGCCGCGGTATTGATCATACGCCCAGCGCGGGTAGAAAAAATTATACCGGATGTCGCTGTTGCGCCCGGTGCTTACGTAGATCGGCTCGTTGACGATCCACACGGGAACATTGCCGGCCATCTCGCGGCCCGCGTTCAGCACATCCAGCGCCAGGTCGTCGGGCGAAAGCGACGGGGGCAACCGCCCGTCAAAACTCGCATCTGGATCCAGGTCCTTTTGCGGCGGATCGTAATGCGCCGGAAAGGATTGGTCGACGCCGGTGGCTGCCCACAGGAAGCCGTACAGCTGCAACCGGACGAGATCCGCAAGCGCTCGGCGCTCGCCATTTATTGTCCGGTCCCAGAAGGTCGGCGTGATCAATCGCGGATCGGATCCATTCGACCGCAGCCCATAGCGGGTGATCAGCGTGCGGACCGCATCGGCGTTGTGCTGCAAAATGGGGGAGTTAAGCTGCGTATCCTGCGGCAGGGATTCCAGCGTGACGAGCCAAATGATCAGATCCGGATGATAACGAAGAGCGGATTGCATCATCAGCAGATCTTTCGTGACCGACATCGTCGGATAGCCGATGTTGTACACGCGGATATTGTCCACCCCGCGCCGGTTGATCACTGCGGCCATGGTTTGATCCGGCGGCAGGAGGTAACCCCAAGTGGAGGAATCCCCGATCAACACAACGCGGAACTCCCCGGGAACGGGCTGGGCGGAAATCTCGTGTGAGGCGAACATCGCATCCAGGTTAAACAGGCTCAGGTTGTAATCCGATTGCGGGTGTTCGCCGTAGGGGAGCCGCACCCGGCCCGGAACCAGTCCGTTGTAGATGGAGAGACGGCCCAGCGCCGCCATCGGATGGATCAAAGAGAATATCCCGCTGATCGCAAGGAACAGCAGTAGGGCTTTTATCAGTACGTTGCGGATAAAACGTCCCGAGTCAGACATCGAAGTGCGCAACCTCGCTTACCCGGATAGTCCAAACAGCCGGAGAAAAACTTTCCCCGAACTTTCCACCGACGGAAGTGCAAACCACACCCATCCCAGAACCACGTAATGAAACGTGATAAACGTGGAAAGCGCAGTGTACGCCTTCTTCCACACCGGCCGGCTCTCAAGCTTTGCGACGCGGTCGCGGCTCCATTCCCCCCACCGGTTGTGTACGAAAAGGCCTACGCCGTGCCAGCAACCCCAAAGCGCAAAATTCCAGGTCACCCCGTGCCATAAGCCGATCAACACCATGGTGGCCAATTGCGCCACCAGGATGACCATCCAGACGGGTAACTTCCGCGAAGAACGCAGCGCGCGCGTCAGCGGGTTGAAGAAATACGAACGGAACCATTGCGCCAGGGTGATGTGCCAGGAGTTCCAGAAAGCCGTCAGGTTGGATTGCAGATACGGGCGGTTGAAATTTTCTGGAAGCGCAAACCCCATCCACCGGCTCAGCCCCAGGGCAATGTCAATGTATCCGGAGAAATCGAAATAAATCCGGAAGGCATATGCGTAAAGGCAAATCCACATCCAGAACGTGGAATGGATTTGGGATGCAGTCACCGCGGTGAGCGCCAGAATCGCCAGCGTGTCGGCAATGACAAATTTTTTGAAGATTCCTAGAATGATGCGTTCCCCCCCGGCCAGGAACGTCGGCGCCGAGAGGGAAGCCTGCGACCGGAGATCCGTCAGGAACCGCTCGACGCGGTCGATCGGGCCGGAGGCGATGGCCGGGAAGAACACGCTGTAGGTCATGAACTCGCGCAGCGAGCACTCGGGCAACCTGCCTGTCATTCGGTCGCGCAGGACGTGAAGCTGGCGGAAAGCCAGGTAGGAAAAACCCAGCCAGCGGATGTCCATCGCCGAGGCAAGAGCCGCGGACTGGCCGGTCGTCCGCCGCAGGAGTCCCGCGGCCGCCAGGGCAAGCGCATCCGTCTTCAGGATGAGAAAGATTCCCAGGATCGCGAGGATCGCCACCGGGGCGACCCAGCGGTGTTTGGAGACCGCGGACAATCCCGCCATCAGGATCAAGAGAATCAGCAGCCCGGTAATCACCTGACTCAACTCCGGGGGCGTGGACGGCGTCAGGTACGCCGCGAGGTTTAAATATCGCGACAGGGCAACGGCCAGGATCACCCCCAGGAGAATCAAAACGGTCCCGAGATTTCCGCGGAGATCGATTCGCTGGAAAAAAGTCGTTTGCGGACGATCGGCCGAAACCGGATTTTCCTTCCTGCGAAACGTGATGATCCAAACGCAGGCCGAAAGGCCGATCGACGCCGTGGGAAGCCAGAAATCCAAATTCCGGATCGGAATAGCCGGCTGCATCCAATACAGCGCCAGCAGGCTGGCAAAAAGCGCCAGCCCTGCGCGCGCGCGGGGCCAAACGCCCGCCAGCAGGGAAATCATTGCAAAGCCGAGGATATTGACAAAGCTCATGCGCTGCGAAGTAGGGGTTTCGTACGGAGATTTAGAATCCCTGATAGATCCATAGTGGGGATTGATCCGCCGTAAGGATAATCACCAGGATGACGGCCAGGCAGAGCAGTACGGCATACAGGTTCTCCCGGGAGAGGAGTGTTGACCGAATCCACGGCATCATTGGTACCCGCACATTCTCCATTCCCCGCCTTCCCGAGCCACTTTATAAACCCGGGCCGAAAGGTCGACCGTCTGTTTCTCGCCGTTGTAATCCAAAATAGCTTTCCCGGTGCATTTCACAAGATGGAAATCCCCCTGCGTACCCGCGTCCTGGCAGGACATGTTTTCCAGCGTCGCCGGATATATGGAAAACGTATCGGCGTCGGTGCTGGCATTGCTTTCCCATGCGGCGCAGGAGAGGCCGATCGCCTTTTGGGCATCCTTGGCGACCAGCGCGCGGAAATAATTCTCCACGGTGAGGGCGGGGCTGGAGGAACCGGCGCAACCGGCAAGCAAGAACAGAAAAAGAATTGGCCATCGGCGCATGGTTATTTTTCCTTTACCTTTAATTGTAACATTCTATCGCGGGGTGCCCTATTTTCCGGACACTTCCAGGGAAAAATAATGCCGATCTTGCGGGACCGATATTAAAAGGAAGTCTTGCCTCTTCAAGAGCCGATGGTTTTTCGGGTGACGCCGACGAAGACGATTACGGAACAGGCAGAACCACTGTGAATTTGGTGCCGCGGCCAATCTCGCTATCCACCAGGATCCTCCCGTTGTGCTGTTTGATCACCTGGTGGCAGACGGAGAGACCGAGCCCGGTGCCCTGGCCGGGGAGTTTGGTCGTGAAGAAGGGTTCGAAAATTCGGGGAAGGTTTTCCGGGAGAATGCCCTTGCCGCTGTCCTCGAACATCACCTGAACCTCACGGGGCTGCCGCCGCGTGGAAACTCTGATTTCTCCCGGCTTTCCATCGAGGGCGTCGAACGCGTTGAGGAGCAGATTAAGCCACACGCCCTGAAGATGATCGCTGCTGGCCAGTACGCGCGGAAGATCCGGATCCGGTTCGAATTTCAAGGTGATCGACCGCGATATCACTTCGTGCTGGACCAGCTCCAGCGTGCGACGGATTGTCTCGTTGACGTCCATGAGGTCGAACCGGTATTGTTCCTTGCGGGCGAAATCCAGCAGGTTCCGTACCACCTGGGCAGCCCGGCTTCCGGCGATCAGGATCAACTCCACCGATTCCTGTAAGTCGCTGTCGGGCGGGATCGCGCGCTGCATGAGCTGGGCGTTGGCAATCACCGCCGTCAGTGGGTTGTTGATCTCGTGCGCCACGCCGGCGGCGAGCTGGCCAACGGCCGCCAGCTTCTCCGATTGCGCGAGGTTCGCCTCCAGACGGCGGCGCTCGGTCACATCCTCCTCAAACAGAACCACCTGGACCACCTCGCCATACTCGTCCAGGATCGGATAGGTGCTGATCTCCCATTCCTTGGCTTCGCCCTCCGCATCCGCCAGACGCAGCGCGCGGGTGGTGCTTTGGCCGTCGTGAAGCGTTTGCGCCACCAGGCAACCCGTGCAGGGCGCGATCCGTTCGAACAGCGCCTCGTAACAACACCGGCTGACCAGCAGGTTCGGCCTGGACCGCGCCCGTTTGGCCCGGCTGCGATTGATCGCCCGCAGCGCGTAAGCGCGATCCACGATGTACAGCGAGGCGGGGACGTTGTCGAATAAGGCCCGCAGCGTATTGCGGGAATTCAACAGCTCCTCGCGGCTGGATTTCAAATCGATGTTGACAACTTTCATCTGCTGGATTAACCGCTGGTTGTAGACCGCGTCGGCGATTGAGGTGGCCAGCAGGCTAATCAATTCCTGGTCGTACGGAGAGAACGGACCCCCGCGTTTGTTGAGCATGTCCAGCAATCCGATCGGTTCGTTTCCGGCCCGCAACGGAGCGCACAGATTCGATCGGAGCTGAATACCGAGTGTCGTTTCCGCATCCGCGCAAAGGCGCGGATCAGCCTCCGCCCTGTCCACCCGAATCGGCCGGGTGGCACGCATGCAATCGGAAATCCATCCGTCGCCCAGCGGAAGAATCTCGCGCCGGATCCAATCCGGCCCATCGGTCATCACTTTGCGTTCATACTGGCCCAAGGATTCGTCGACCAGGATCAGGAATCCGATCTCGCAATCCAGGATCTGCTGGACGCCCTCTACCATCGCCTTCTGGACCTCGTCTAACTCGAGGTTGGAGGCCAGGATCGTGGCAATCATGTGCAACGAGGCCAGTTCCTTGTCCGCCGTATGTAAAGCCTGCGACGAGCGCGAGATCTTCACCGTCCGACCCGCCGCGCGCGCCAGTTCCACCAAGCGCGCGTGTTCGGCAGCCGTTAGAGGTGCGCCCGCCACCAGAAGGATTCCCTGCCGCGAGGAGCGCGCCAGGAGCGGAAGCGCGGCCGCCAGGTCCAGCCCGGGATCCGCCGATCCTTCCTTTCCGGAGGTGAGTACCGTGCGGACAACCTTCATCAGGGGATGGTCGGGGGTTTCGGGAAGGCCTCTCCACGATGCGGGAGGATTCTGCATCGCGATATGAACCGGCTTCGGATCCTCTTCGGTTTGGATGAGCAGCGCCCCGCCGGGGCGTTTCACCGCTTGAAGAATATAAGCCAGGGATTCCGACGCGGCGGCGCGCAACCCTTCCAGGTCGGTCGGGATGCCCACCGCAACCGGAAGATCCGCGATTGCCGCAGGAGAGGCGGGCCTTCGCGAATCTTCAAGGAGCGCCCGCCCCGGCCGGGGAGGAGCGGTTTTGGAATCCGCTTTTTTTGATCCCATGGGGGAATGCCTAATTCGGATCGATGCTGACCGTATAGCCGTATCCGGGAACCGTCCGGATGAAGGCGGGAGTGCGCGGGTCCAGCTCCACTAGTTCGCGCAGATTTTTCACGTGCACGCGGACCAGGTCCGGGGATCCCGTATCCGTGGGGTAATCCCAGACTTCATTTAATAATCGCATCGGGGAATAAATCTGGCCGGGGTGGCTCATCAGATGGTAGAGCAGGTCGTATTGGACCGGCGTCAGCCGGACCTTGCCCCGGTGCGGTGTGTGCAATTCGAACGTGGCGGTGTCGAGCGAGTATTCCCCGACCGAAACCGTGGTCCCCTGCGTCGTTCCGGCGGAAGCCGGATGCTGGGTTCGCCGCAGGATGGCCCGCACGCGCAGAATTAATT
>JBEKDW010000012.1:0-18063 GCA_050014155.1 Anaerolineales bacterium | reverse complement strand
CCCCGGAGCAATCACCACCCGTTTTTTGGGTGGTGATAAATTGCGCAGGGGGGCCCCCACTCGCGAATTCTTCGCATCGGAAGATCACCGATGCTCATCGCTCGGGGGGTGGGATGAGCAGCCAGCCGTTGGGCAGAAACATCAAGTCGCTATATCCTAGTAGCTGTACGGCATGGTTTTCCATTCAAAGAAGAGACTTATCGCGCACAAATAGCTTAGGGGTCGTATGGAGGGAAGGAACTGATGGATCAGCAGGAATTCATGTTAACAATGGAAGAAAAATCGAACTACCTGCACGTATGCACAAGCGGTATACGTTCTC
Organism: Anaerolineales bacterium; assembly: GCA_050014155.1. Taxonomy (GTDB): domain Bacteria; phylum Chloroflexota; class Anaerolineae; order Anaerolineales; family RBG-16-64-43; genus FEN-1073. The sequence goes on along the minus strand of JBEKDW010000012.1, from coordinate 17,741 downwards.
GAGAAACCGTAAAAACCATAACGATAAAGGTCTTCAATACCGCTCTCGAAAAGCATCTGTCGAAAGTTCTTATCGACGTAAGGGAGCTATTGGGGGATTTCGGGTATGGCGATATCTTCTTTCTTGTTAGAGAAGTATTAAAGGATCTCCGTGGGAAGGGAGTCGATCAAGTCGCTGTTATTGATATTCATAGAACTACGAGACAAGATTGGTTTCTTGAACCTGTTGCCCATAGCTACGGATTAAACATCCGTGTGTTTAATGAAGAGGAATCAGCACTGAAATGGCTTGGTGAATGAAAGTCTCTGTTATTCTTGTTTTATATAATCTAGACACCACATGGCTGCAGCCCCCTCGCTACGCAACCGTACATGTTCCTGAAAACCACAGGAACATGTACGCTACACGAGGGCAGGCGCTCCGGCGGGGTGGGCCGGGGGCGACCTCCGCTTCGCAATTCTCATTCCCCTCACAGAACAGGGGCGATGTGCTCCCCACGCTTCCCCCGCTTCGCGAGAGCAGGCGTGATGGCGGGCCTTTTTGTTAAGTATAAAATTAGGTAAAGGCCACAACACTTTATTAAGAACATAAGGTTGTTAGAAGGTCGACAAGGCTCAGCGCGAAAACGTGTAAATTGCGTTTCTATTTTTCTGCTAAAATGGTGGCTGAAACGCGGATTCGGCCAAACGTCCCATTCCTCACGGAGCAATCACCACCCGTTTTTTGGGTGGTGATGAATTGCGCAGGGGAAGTGAGCCGCCAGCCGTTGGGCATATGCCTTCTGCGACCACTTAATTAACTAAAGGATGGTAATAGAATGACAGAAAGTAACTTTGAAAAGGAATATTCACAATTGATGGGAGAGCTTTCATCTAAATACGTAATGGTTTTAGCCACTTCATTAAATGATATTGTTACTGCAAGAAATGTTACTACCATTATTTATAATAATAGGATATATTTTCAAACTGATAGCATCATGGAAAAAGTAAAGCAGATAGAAAAGAATCCAAATATTGCTTTATGTACTGAAAATTATCAAATTCAAGGAAAAGCAAGATCGATTGGATTTTGGAATGATAATCCAAATATAGAGGAAGCATACAGAAAAATTCATGAAAGTGCATATCAAAAGTATTCTGGAATAAAGACAGAAGTAATAATTGAAATAGAAATATCTAGAATAAAGAAATGGGAATACATAGAAGGGAAGCCATTTATTCTGGATATTAATGCAACTAGAAAAGAGGCACGAAGAGAAGAATATAAGATGTAATTTATCAATGACTTTTTGGGTGCATAGTTTACAAAACGGGAAGAGGACAAGGGTTACGCAAATTAGGATCGAAAATTTACCTATGTGTCCAGACCATACCATTCAGATGCCCAACCCGCGGCTGCAGGCGGCCGCATCCGCCGGGCTGGGCGCCGGCAACGCGGAGAATTACGAGGTGACGGAAATCAAACTGCCGTAAAGGGGAAAAATAAATTTACAGTCGTTCAGGGATTAGCAGTTGAGTTGAACCTGGAGAAGGTGCGATACCGGCTGACGGCAAACGGCGGCCGGTGACCTCCGGGCATTGGCAAGCGAAGGTTAGGTCTTCTTCATGAATGACAATAAAATTCCCAGGCGAACGCCGGCTTTTTCGGCAGCGCTTGCCGGCTTGTTTGGTTTTTTGATGAAATATTCAGCGTATAATTTCTTGACGGGTGTCGTACTGCTTTGCTTTACCGCGCTGACGTTCGCATATATTACTTTCATCGGCCCCCGGGTCTTTTTTTCGAAATATCTGGCTTTTTTAATCCCGGTGGATTCCCAAGGAACGGCGACGATTGGTGCAAGTGACATCCTGCGGATGTTCTCGCTGCTGAGCCTGATCTTCATGATACTGGCGATAACGGGCACAACTTTTATACGCGGCCTGAGGGAGGTGATTTCACCGGCGCCTCACGCCGACGGCGTGGAAAACCCCGGCCCGGCGAACACCCAATCCATCCGTCAATCGATTCGCGCCGGAACGCGGCGGTTCGTCATCGGTTGTATAGCGATCACCCTATTCTTCCTGGCAGCGTTTATCGCCATTCCTTATGCTAAGCTGGCGGTAGGTACCAGCCCCATCGCGATGTTCGCGCTGTTTGGATTTTTTTATCTGATGGCATTCGTCTCCAACGGGGTTTACATCTTGATGGATGTTGTTTCGGATGGTCTTCTCGATTGGGCGCGCGTGAATTTCCCCTGGCCGGTGGAACGGGAACCGGTAACGTAATCATTCAACGGAATATTGCGCCTATTCAATAAGTGTCAAGATTGGGATGGATAATCCGATGAAGCACACCGACGTGAAGCGCTATTGGGAAGGAAATGCGGACGCGTGGACAAGGCTCTCCCGGCGGGGGTACGACGTTTACCGGGACCATCTCAACACGCCGGCCTTTTTTACGATGCTCCCAGACGTGAAAGGACTTTCGGGGTTGGATATCGGTTGCGGGGAAGGGAACAACACACGGCTCCTGTCCGGGCTTGGCGCCCGCGTGACGGCTTTCGACGTTTCGGAAATTTTCATTCGTTACGCCAAAAGCCCGCCAGCGCCGGAAAAGTCGAAAACGGATTACCTTGTGGCGAGCGCCGTGGAAATTCCATTCGCCGATTCGGTATTCGATTTCGCCACGGGGTTCATGAGCTTCATGGACATCCCGGAGACCGACCGCGTTCTGTCCGAGGCCTACCGCGTCCTCAAGCCCGGCGCCTTCATGCAATTCTCGATAACCCACCCATGTTTCGACATGAAACACCATCGGAATCTACGGGATGAAAAAGGGGTAGCATATGCCGTCGAACTCGGCGGTTATTTTGAAAATCTACAAGGGGACGTCACCGAATGGCTTTTTAGCGCAGCGCCGCAGGAAGCGAAGGAAGGTCTGCCGGATTTTAAGATTCCGCGATTCACCCGGACGATCAGCCAGTGGCTGAATCTGCTGACCGGAACGGGTTTTATCCTGGAGCATATGGAGGAACCGCGGCCTAGCGATCAAACGGTTCGCGAACACCCGGTTTTACAGGATGCTCAAGTTGTAGCTTTCTTTTTGATCCTTCGCGCGCGAAAGCCGAAAACCGGCGTCGTCAGCCATTCTGTCTTATAATAAATTTCCGAATAACAATCAGGCCGCTTGGATGCAGCGGAGCATGCTTGGTAAGAATGCCGAACCTAAACGATTCGCGGAGTCTATTGGCTGCCCTTGTTCTCATCGAACAAGAAGATAGATTTCTCCTGATCAAGGAATCCAAAGAAGCATGCAGGAATAAATGGTTTTTGCCCGGCGGCAGGGCGATGCCAGACGAGTCGATGATCCAGGCCGCGGTCCGGGAATCAAAAGAAGAATCTGGCTTGGACGTCGAGCTGACCGGCCTGTTGTTTCTCGACCAGCTGATCGATTCGGATCCAACCAAGAGTGGAAATAGAATCCGGTTTGTCTTCCTGGGAAAACCAACCGGCGGTGAGCTCAAGCAATCCGAGGACGAACATTCGATTTGCGCGGGCTGGTTTTCCGAGGCCGAAGCCGCCCGGCTCGAGCTTCGCAGTCCCTTCGTTCTGGATATAATGAAAATTCGCCGGGAAAGTCCGGCGATCCTACCGATCTCGAGGATTCACATCCTTACCCAAGAGGATTTGCACCGCGAACGGCCTTAAAATATTTCCCGCACGTTGGAACGCTGGACGATCGCGAAATTAAGTTCCTGACGCCGCTCGTCGGCGATTCACGGAATAGCGAATTAACCGCACCGTATTTTTATCCGAAGGATTGTGGAGATTGTGCGTATGACACCCATTGCGGCTTTGTCGGATCGGCGATACGTTGCCGAACAATACCGGAACGCAGATAAATTAAATGCGCGCATCACGCTGCACCGGCGGTTCAGCACCAATCCGTATGGGTGGATCCGATGGGTGTTTGACCAATTACATATTCCGACGCAATGCCGGATCCTGGAACTAGGCAGCGGTCCCGGCGACCTATGGCTCGAGAATCTGGATCGCATTCCCGCACTCTGGACGATCACCATCTCGGATTCTTCCCCTGGAATGGCGCACCAGGCCCGGCGAAACCTCGCCGGAGGAGCCCATCCTTTTCAATTTCGTATCATCGATGCGCAAGCCATCCCCTATAAGAATGAAAGCTTCGATGTGGTCATCGCCAATCATATGCTCTACCATGTGCCGGACAAGGACCGGGTCTTTTCAGAAATCCATCGTGTTTTGAAGGCCGGCGGACGGTTTTATGCCTCCACCATCGGATGGAACCATATCCGCGAGCTGGGGGAACTGATCAGCCGGTTTGACCCTAATCTGGCTTCCTGGGGGTGGCGCTCGCCGGATTCGTTCCTTTTAGAGAACGGAGCGGCTCAAATTGCAAAGCGGTTCACGCAAGTTGAACTTCGCCGTTACGCCGACTCGCTGATCGTCACCGAAGCCGCGCCGCTGGTGGATTATCTCCTCTCGGGCCGGATCGAGACGGCGGTTGAAAACCGGGAGAAGTTCGCAAAATTCATCGAGCGGGAATTGGTAGATTGCGGCGGAGCCTTTCACGTCACCAAGGATTCCGGTCTCTTCGAAGCAGTCCGCTGAAATACGCGTCCGTCCGATCGGCACATCAGCGGTAAAATGCAGACCGCCGAATAAAAATCCATCATGAAGGGAAAGGGAAGGACTCATGACGAATTCCAGATTGCCCCACCGGTTCGGTTGGATCCCCGACCGGCCCGATCACCGCGACTTCCGCTATGCAACGCCCGGCCCGGTGCTCAGGGCGCTTCCGCATAAGGTGGATCTGCGCAAACAATGCCCCGTAATCTACGATCAGGGACAATTGGGCAGCTGCACGGCCAATGCCATTGCCGCGGGAATCGAGTTTGACCGGCTGAAGCAGGACCTCCGGGATTTCACGCCTTCGCGTCTTTTCATTTATTACAACGAACGCGCAATGGAAGGCACGGTGGAGGCCGACGCCGGCGCGTCGATCCGCGACGGGGTGAAAAGCGTCGCGAAGCAGGGCGACTGCCCGGAATCGGAGTGGCCTTATGTGATTGAAAAGTTCACCGATAAGCCGTCTCAAGATTGCTACCGGGATGCCCTGAAATACAAGGCGATCTCCTACCGCAAGATCGATTACAACGTGACCCAGATGAAAGGCTGCCTAGCGGAGGGCTATCCGTTTGTATTTGGGATTTCCGTGTACGCGAACTTCCCCATGCAGACCCGCACCGGCGACATCCCCATGCCGGGAAACGCGGACAGCACCCATCAGGGGCGTGCCATGTTGATCGTCGGTTACGAGGATTCAAAGCGGCGGTTTATCGTGCGCAATTCCTGGGGGACGGGCTGGGGGAAGCGCGGGTACGGCACCATTCCATTTGAATACCTTCTCAACCCTGATCTCTCGGCCGATTTCTGGACGATCCGGATCGTCACATAAAATCGTTCGCGCGGGGATAAATCCCGGCGCTGGTACACAATGCCCCTTCGGGGCAGGACATTGCGCAAGAAGCAGCTTGCGAAGCAGCCCGCCCCGGCTCCGCCGTGCGGGCCGGGAGCTTTGTTTTCTAGCGCTGCGATTTATCGCGGCGCGTCGGCAATGGCACTGAAAAGCGAGGCCATCCCCCACGCGGGGAATCCCCTTTTTATGTAAAATGAGGCCATATCTCCCGGGCGCGCTATGATCGTAAAAATAATCGCGTTTGCTGTGATATCAGCATTTTTCGTCCACGTATCCCGCGGGTCTTTGCGCGCACCGGGCTCGCATGGTTTCTACCGATTCTTCGCCTGGGAAATTATGCTCGTCCTGGTTCTCTGGAATGTGGATTCGTGGTTTCAAAATCCTTTGTCGTGGTACCAGGTGATCTCCTGGTTCTTGCTCATCGCTTGTTGCGTCCCACTTTTTATTGGGGTTCGATCTTTGGTCCGCCAGGGAAAACCGCAAGAAGGCAGGGCGGGGGAATCCCAGCTTCTCGCCTTTGAAAAAACCACCAACCTGGTTACGACCGGGATCTACCATTACATCCGCCATCCGCTGTACAGTTCACTGTTGATGCTGGCCTGGGGCATCTTCTTTAAAATCCCGTCCATCGCGGGTGCGGCGCTCGTGCTGCTCGCGACGGTCTTTCTCCTGGCCACGGCCAAGGCCGACGAAGCCGAATGCATCCGGTTCTTCGGTCCGGCGTACGAAGCCTATCGGAAGCAAACGAAAATGTTTGTGCCGTTTCTGTTCTGAGTATAAAGTGTAGCAATGCAATCTCATCGCCGTTTTGCATGGAGGTCATCATGAAGCTGCGCCATCTTTTTGCGATCAATTTCTGTATCGCCGTGTTCTTCGGTTTAGCCTGCTCCCTTTTCCCCCGCGGGGTCTTCCAGCTGTACGGCGCCGCGTACGATGACGCCGCCATCTGGGCGGCCCGGCTGGTTGGAGGGTCAATTCTGGGTTTTGCGACCCTGATGTGGTTCGGAATGCGGACTGCGTCCTCCGAAGCCCGCCGGGCGATTTCGCTGGCCCTCCTGGTGCAGGATGGGATCGGATTCATCGCATCGATGGAGATCCAGCTTTCGGGGAGCGTGAATGCTTTTGGATGGAGTAATCCGGTTTTGTACGCGCTCCTGGCGCTGGCCTACGCCTTTTTTGTCTTCGCCCGGCCGCAGGAAAGTTAATCGGCGATCGCCGCGTCATTTTCGATTCCGCGGCCGGTGGCAAATCACCTGCCACCGCGCGGTCCCAGGTGCACTGCTCCCGGACGCCCTGCAAACGCAGTGGATAAAAAGCGCGGACGAATCGAAGAAACAATTGGGTATCATCGGCGGAATGAAGGCGATGGAGCACAATGAGAACCTCCATCCCGAGGAAGATCAGACTGCATTCCGATCGTTTTTTAAAACAGGAGTATGGCGAACCAACCTTGGACGAAATCCATGAAGATTCTACCGGAGTTTAGGCTCGGCATCGGCAACGGATGGATTCCTCTCGGATTGTATTTCCTCGCGTTGATACTTTCCATCTTGCCGTATTCTCAGGAAGCCAGGATCTGGCTCTTCCAAAATCCCGTTAACCGCGGCCAAAAGAGCTTGCTGTTCATCCGCCGGCTCGGACAATTTTCGATGATGGCGTACATCCTGATGATGATATTCACGCCGTTGAATTTTCATCTCTTCGCGTTTCTCCTGGGAGCGCTGATCTTTTTCTCCGGTTTATTTTTGGAAATCAGCGCCTTGCGTTCCTTCCGCAAGGCGCCCGTCGACCAACCGGTTGTTGCGGGGCCCTATCGCGTATCCCGGAATCCCCAATGGGTGGGATTATTCCTGGTTCTCCTGGGGTCGGCCATCGCGTCGGGAGTCTGGCTTTACATTATGATGGTCCTTGGAGTAGGTATCATCTACCACATTCAAATTCTGGACGAAGAAGCATTGTGCCTCCAAAAGTTTGGGGAAAGTTATCGATCCTACATGAAACAGATACCAAGATATTTTATGCTCTTTTAAAATCCGCAGGCCAGCGAGATCGGCAGTCGAAATAAGATTATTTGACGCCGGAAGGGAAGGAAAAGATGAATCGGCCGTTGAAAATTGGGATCCTTGGAGATTTGGATACAAACCATCCCTCGCGTATCGCCACCGATGCGGCTCTGAACCACGCGGCGACACTCCTATCGGTGGCCGTCCATTGTTCTTGGTTGCCAACCCGCATATTGAATAAGGAAGATGTTGAGCTCGCCTTGAAACCGTTCGACGCCCTGTGGTGCGCACCCGGCAGCCCGTACGAGAGCATGGACGGTGCCCTCGAGGGCATTCGCTTCGCCCGCGAAAAGGATCGGCCGTTCGTCGCCACCTGAGGGGGGTTTCAACATACTCTGGTAGAGTATGCGCGCAATGTGTTGGGCATCCGGGATGCAGAGCATGAAGAAACCGCCCCGCAGGCCTCCCATTTGTTAATCAGCAGACTTGCCTGCTCGCTCGCCGGTAAAACCGGGATCGTAAAAATCGTTCCCGGAACGCTCGCCGATCGATTGTACGGGAAGGAAGAGGTAACGGAACAGTTCCGTTGTAGCTATGGCCTCAACCCCGAATATCGGGAAATCATTAACCGGGGAGAGCTGAGAATTGCCGGATTCGATCCGGAGGGGGAGGCGCGGATTGTGGAACTATCCAGGCACCACTTCTTCCTCGCCACGCTGTTTCTGCCGCAGCTTTCTTCCACTCCCATACTGCCTCATCCATTGATCATTGGATACATGCGGGCCGCTTTGGAATATCAAATTTCGACGGATAGGGAGAATAGTATGAAATGAAGTCCGACCCAAGCACAAACTCCTCCCAATTCCGGCGACCTTCAGTCAGCGATTCTTACCCCGGGGCTAAAGCCCCGAGCGATTAACAACGCCCGGCTAAAGCCGGGCTTCAAATCAATATCTTCCAATGGATTGCTCTACCATCGATTAATACATTCTAGGTAGCGTATTTACTCCAATGATCAATAATTCCGTCAGGATGAAAAGGATAAAAGCCGGCTTTAGCCGGCGCTGTTGAAAGAACGGAGCTTTAGCTCCGGACGTACGACCTGGGGCATACCCGTCTGCCACCCAGATAACCTGTCACCCGCATGATATTTTCCCGGGGGCTAATCCCGAGCGAACGATGTTTTTCTGGGAATTCGTTTTTATTTATATATTGACAGGGCTGTGATATATCTTCGGAGTGCTTTTCAGTCTAGGTCTTCCCCTCGTATAATTCCACCAGCACGCCGCCCGCGCTTTCCGGGTGAATGAAGATCATGCGTTTTCCGCCGGCGCCGGTGGACGGTTTCTCCCCGATCAGGCGAACCCCTTTTCCTTTCAGCAGATCGATCATCCCGTCCAGATCGTCCGTCTCGAAGCACACGTGATGAATCCCCGGGCCGCGTTTTTGCAGAAACTTCGCCACGCCGGAATCGGGCGTGGTGGGTTGCACGAGTTCCACCTCGCCGACGCCCGCGGGGAGAAACGCGATCCGCGAGGACTGCTCCGGCATGTCGTTCACGCCTTGCAGCGGAAGGCCGAGGATATCGCGCCAGAATTTCAGCGCCTGTTCCATCTCCGGCACGACCAATGCGATGTGGTTTATTCCCGTGATCTTCGCCATCAACCCTCCGGACGATATTCGCCCCAAATGTCGCGCATCACGCCGCAGATTTCTCCCAGGGTCAAGTCGCCCTCGACGCATTCGAGGAGGATGGGCATCAGGTTCTCGCTCCCTTTTGCGGCCGCTGCCAGAGTGCCGAGGAGTTCGGCCGCGCGTGATGGATCGCGCCGCGCACGGACCGCTTGCAGCCGGTCTTTCTGCCTTTGCTCGACCGCCGGATCGACGTGCAGTGTTTCCAGATCGGGTTGCTCCCGATCGGCATATTCGTTAACCCCGATCACGATCTGTTCGCGGTTCTCCACCGCCTTCTGCGCTTGGTAGGCGGCTTCCTGGATCTCGGCCTGGACGAATCCGCGTTCGATCGCAGCAATCGCCCCGCCCAGCGAGTCGATCTTGCGCATATATTCCTCCGCCCGCCGTTCGATCTCGTCGGTGAGCGCCTCGACCGCGTACGACCCGGCCAACGGATCCACCGTGTCGGCCACGCCGGATTCGTGCGCCAGAATCTGCTGTGTGCGCAGCGCCACCTGCACCGCCTTCTCGGTGGGCAGGCTGAGCGCTTCATCCATGCTGTTGGTGTGCAGCGATTGGGTCCCGCCCAGAACCGCCGCTAGCGCCTGCACCGTCACCCGCACCACGTTGTTTTCCGGTTGCTGGGCGGTGAGCGTGGAGCCGCCGGTCTGGGTGTGGAAGCGCAGCATCTGCGAGCGCGGATCCTTGGCGCCGAACCGGTCGCGCATGATGCGTGCCCACAGCCGCCGCGCGGCGCGGAACTTGGCTACTTCCTCCAGGAAATTATTGTGCGCGTTGAAAAAGAACGTCAGCTGCGGCGCGAACGAATCCACCGGGAGCCCCGCGCGCAACGCCGCGTCCACGTAGGCGATCGCGTTGGCCAGCGTGAATGCCACCTCTTGAACCGCGGTGCTCCCGGCTTCGCGGATGTGGTATCCGGAAATCGAGATGGTGTTCCACTCCGGCAGTTGCTGCCGGCAATAGGCGAAGATATCCGTCACCAGACGCATCGAGGGCTTGGGCGGGAAGATATAGGTTCCGCGGGCGATATATTCCTTGAGGATGTCGTTCTGGATCGTGCCCCGCAGGCGGGCCGGCTCCGCTCCCTGGCGCTTGGCCGCCGCGATGTACATCGCCAGCAGCACTGCCGCCGGGGCGTTGATGGTCATGCTCGTGCTCACCGTATCCAGAGGGATCCCGGTAAACAGCCGTTGCATTTCCTCCAAGCTGAAGATCGATACTCCCACGCGTCCCACTTCGCCGGCCGCCAGCTCATGATCCGGATCGTAGCCGATCTGGGTGGGCAGATCGAACGCCACAGAGAGGCCGGTCTGTCCTTGCCCGAGCAGGAAGCGGTAGCGGGCGTTGGATTCCTCGGCGGTGGCGTACCCGGCGTACTGGCGCGTTGTCCACAACCGGCCGCGGTACATCGTCGGCTGCACGCCGCGCGTGAACGGATACTGCCCCGGAAAGCCGATCCGCTCCGGAACGTCCTCCTCCGGATCGGCGGGCGGATATACGCCCTCGAGCGGGATTCCGGATGGTGTTTGAAAGCGGGGTTTGCGTTCCGGGAATTTTTTCAGCGCCGGTCCGAGTACTTCTTCCTTCCAGCGGCGCAGGGCTTCAGAGGTTTTGCCGGTCATACAATCCTTCGTGGGGGAGTGTGGCGAGGATTTCCTTCGTTTGCCGGAAATCCCAGCCGGAAAAGTTGTCAAAAGTCACTTCGAGGAACGTCAGATGGTTGGTTTTTTTCAGCGCCAGGAAGATGCCCATATACGAGGTCTGCAACGCGTTTTTCCAATCCAGCTCGAGCGCTCCCGCCGTCTGGCGCAATTCCCCCAGATCCGGGCCTTCCAACTCGAGGAAGTTTCCGAACGGCAGCTGGTCGAACATCACCAGGACCGATTTCCAACGGAAGACCTCGCGATATTTTTCGTATCGGACGATCGGGCGGAACCCCAGGGATTGCAGGAGATGAGAGGTTTTCTCGAGGTTGTCGACGATAATCTCGGTCTCCAGGCTGCGGCGGGCCGAGGCGGGCGGGAGGGCGGCGGGAACTTCGGGTTGTTTGTAAGTGAGAATCACCTGCCCGGCTTTCCGCAACCGCAGCACCTTTCCAGCGCGCGTCAGCGCGCCATCGGCTGTGTCGAAGCGGATGTTGGCTTCGTGCGCCCGCGGCTGGTACGGCCGCGCACCGACCGAGGAGAGCCGCCTGCGCATCCGGGCCGGGTCTTCGAGAAAGAATTTAACTTCCTGTTCCAGCGCGGCGGGCTTTTCCGATGCATTCATAGGTTCACCTTCCTGCGGGCAGGGGTTGGATGCGGTCGGGGGTCATCCCACTACGACCAGCACCTGATGCAGCTCCACCGCCTGGCCCGGTTGAATTCGAATTTCCTTCACCGTTCCGTCCTTTTGGGATCGGAGCTCGTTCTGCATTTTCATGGATTCCAGAATCACCAGCGGCGCGCCTTTCTTTATCTCCGCTCCGATGGACGCGGTGATGTTCACCACCAAGCCGGGCATCGGGGCGCGCAACAGCCAATCGGTCGCGGTCTCGGGGGCGGCATGCGCGACGGCCCGCGCGCGGACGGCTTGTTCGTCTTCCACGCGGGCTTCGAACATCTTTCCGTGGAGCAGCACCTGCCAGCCTTCCCCGGTCTGGAAGGCGTTGGCTTCCAGCGAACGGCCGTTGATCAGCAGCGAATACACCGGCTGGTTGGCGATGGCGGTGAAATCCACTTCGTAAGGTTTCCCGTCGAGCAGAATATGGTGCTCGTCGATCACCTCCACGTGGTAGGTGTGTCCGCCGATGGTTGTAACGTATTTCACCGGCGCGTCCCCTCGCCGCGGCTGGACCACTTCCAGCGCGAGGCCGCCTGCCGGGCGGGTTGCATAATCTGCGCCGCCCGCTGCGACGACTGGTGTTCCATCAGCGTGGCGAAAATGGCCGCCATCTCGGGATGGTAGTCCTCTCCGCCGGTTTCGCCGTTGAGCGCAAAGCGCTCCTCGACGAACCGGGTGTCGAACAGTCCCGCCAGGAAGCGCGGGGATTCCAGGAGCGCCTGGTGGAAGGGAATGTTGGTCTTCACCCCGATGATACGGTATTCCTCGAGCGCGCGGCGCATGCGCAGGATGGCCTCCGCGCGCGTTTCCCCCCAGACGATCAATTTGGAGATGAGTGAATCGTAATATGGCGTGACTTCGAACCCGGAATATACGCCCGTGTCCACCCGCACGCCCGGGCCGGTGGGCACGAACACCAGCTGGAGCCGTCCGGTGGAGGGAGTGAACTGGTTGTAGGGGTCTTCCGCGTTGATTCGGCATTCCAGCGACCAGCCGGAAAGCTTGACATCTTCCTGGTGGTAGCGCAGCGGCCGGCCGCGGGCGATACGGATCTGTTCCTTGACGATGTCGATACCGGTGATCATTTCGGTGGCCGGATGTTCCACCTGCAGCCGTGTGTTCATCTCCAGGAAATAGAACTTGCGGTCCTTGTCGACCAGAAATTCGATCGTTCCGGCGTTGTGGTAGCCAACGCTCGCGGCCGTGCGGCAAGCCACTTCGCCCATCGTCCGGCGCAGCGTTTCGTCGCTGCCGATAAAGGGCGAGGGCGCCTCCTCGAAGAGTTTCTGGTGGCGGCGCTGCAGCGAACATTCCCGCTCGCCGAGGTAGATGACGTTGCCTTCCTTGTCCGCTAGGATCTGGAATTCCACGTGGCGCGCGGTGAGGATGAGCTTCTCGAGGTACACGTTCCCGTCGCCGAAGGCGGCCTCAGCCTCGCGGCGCGCCGCCTGCAGCAGGTGCGGCAGCTCCTCGGGGGTTCTCACCTCGCGCATGCCCTTGCCCCCGCCGCCCGCGCTGGCCTTGACCAGCAGCGGAAAACCCACCTGCGCGGCGATGCGGATGAGCTCCTCATCGGAGAGGTTCCCTTCCCCTTCGGTTCCGGGAACCACCGGGATCCCGGCTTTGGCGACCGTGGCCCGTGCGGTGGTCTTATCGCCCATTGCGGCGATCGACGAAGGCTTGGGACCGATGAAGACGATCCCGGCGTCTTCGCACCCGCGGGCGAAATCCTCGCGCTCGGCCAGGAACCCGTAACCGGGATGGATCGCGTCGGCGCCGCAGCGGTGGGCGATCTCCAGGATCTTATCGGCGCGCAAATAGGAATCCCGCGCCGGAGAGGGTCCAAGGAAGTAGGCTTCGTCGGCGTAGCGCACGTGTAAGGATTGCCGGTCGGCTTCGGAATACACCGCCACAGTGGGAATCCCGAGCTCGCGGCAGGCGCGCAGGACGCGCACCGCGATCTCCCCCCGGTTGGCGATCAACACTTTATTGAATAGCAAGACGGCCTCTTTCCGCGCCCGGGTCAGAGCGGGATGTTTCCGTGCTTTTTGGAAGGCAGGGTATCGCGTTTGTTGGACAGCATCGCTAGGGCGTTGATCAACCGTGGGCGGGTTTCGTGCGGTTCGATCACGTCGTCGATGTATCCGCGCGACGCGGCCACGTAGGGATTGGCGAACTTCTCGCGGTATTCGGCGATCAGCTCCCCGCGGCGCTCCGTCGGATCCTTGGCGCCTTCCAGCTCCCGGCGGAAGACGATGTTGATCGCCCCCTCCGGCCCCATTACCGCTATCTCGGTGCTTGGCCAGGCGAAGTTGACGTCGCTGCGCAGGTGTTTGGATGACATCACGATGTACGCTCCGCCATAAGCTTTGCGCGTGATGACGGTCACCTTCGGCACCGTTGCCTCGCAATAGGCATAGAGCAGTTTGGCGCCCGAGCGGATAATCCCGCCGTGCTCCTGCGCCGTGCCGGGAATGAACCCGGGCACATCCACCAGCGTGACCAACGGGATGTTGAACGCGTCGCAGAATCGGACGAACCGCGCGGCCTTGTTGGAGGCGGCGATATCCAGCGAGCCCGCCATCACCGCCGGCTGATTGGCCACGATCCCCGTCGACCGGCCGGCAAACCGGGCGAACCCGACCACGATGTTGGGCGCATACTCCTCGTGAATTTCAAAGAAATTGCCCTTGTCCACCAGCAGGCGGATGACTTCGCGCATATCGTACGGCTTGGACGGGTCGTCCGGAATGAGGTGGTCGAGCGCTTCTTCGGTGCGCAGCGGATCGTCGCCGTCGGGCAGGGAGGGCGGATCTTCCAGATTGTTCTGCGGAAGGAAGAGCAACAGGCTGCGGATCCGTTCCATGCATTCCGCGTCGTTGCCGACCGTCACGTGGGCCACGCCCGAGATGCTCCCATGCACATCGGCGCCGCCCAGCTCCTCGGCGGTCACGTCCTCGTGCGTCACTGCGCGCACCACATCCGGTCCGGTGAGATACATCTGCGAGGTGTTCTGAACCATGAAGGTGAAATCCGTCAGGGCGGGGGAATACACCGCCGCGCCGGCGCACGGCCCGAGGATGGCGCTGATCTGCGGAATGACGCCGGACGCTAGTGTGTTGCGCAGGAAAATTTCCGCGCATCCCGCGAGCGAGTTGACGCCCTCCTGAATGCGCGCTCCACCGGAATCATTCAGGCAGACAACCGGAGCGCCGTTTTTCAGCGCCAGGTCGAAAATTTTGCAGATTTTGGCGGCATGCGCTTCACCGATGCTTCCTCCCATAACGGTGAAATCCTGGGAGGAAACGTACATCAGCCGCCCCTGCACCGTCCCCCAGCCGCACACCACGCCGTCCCCCAGAAACCGGTGGCGGTCCAGACCGAAATGGTCGGACCGGTGCTGGATGAATGCATCCAATTCCCGGAAGGAGCCCTTGTCGACCAGAAGTTCGATTCGCTCGCGGGCGGAAAGTTTTCCGCGCTGGTGCTGCGCTTCGATCCGCTCCTGGCCGCCGCCCTGGAGCGTCTCTTCCCGCAATCGGATTAATTTTTGGATTTGCTTGTCATTCGACATGGGTCGTCGTTTTCTCCATAGGCAAATCCCGCCCGAGTGCGGCCGGATTCGGCCTGTAATTTTCCAACGGACCCGCCGCGATCAAAACCGCCACGCCGATCGCAACCAGGATCAGTCTCAGGACGGCTTCAAACCCGAAGGATTGTAACGCGATCGCCGAGCGGCTCAGGAGCCGCTCGTCCGCCATCCAGGTGCAGAAACAGATCGGAATGGCGGCGAGTGCTGCCCGCCGGCTCCACTCTTTTCCAAACCGTAGACCGATTCCCAGAACAAGCCAAACTCCCCCCCACACGACCCCGCTAAGAGGAAAATACCACGCCGGGACCGAAAGGGGAAGACTTTCGATTGTGGAATAGGTGAAAATGGCGTGGAGGGCACCGAGGCAGTACCCCGCACCAAGAATCAACACGCCGTAGGCGGTCAGAGTTACGGCGTAGGGTTGGCGATGCCGCTTTTCCATCCCACGCCCTCCATTTGGATTTCGTACACGTGCACATGGGTCGGCGGGCTCTCGCCGACAGTCTCGATCTCCAGCCGGATATGGCTGCTATCAACCGGCGCGGGCAGTTGAATCACCAGATCGCGGAAATCCGAAGAGCGCGGCACCTCGGTGGAATAGGCTACGGAATCGCTGCCATCCGAAGGATAGACCGTCACGGTCAGCTTTGTCGGGGCGCCGCCGACGCGAACATGGAATGCCGTGAAGCTGTGGGCTGCCGGGAAAAACAAATCCAAATACATCGGATTGTCCTGCAGGGTGCGGATGACGGAATATGGGTCTTCGTCGAACGCATCCTTGAGGGTTCCCATATCCAGCCGCGAGTGCACGACGTGGATAATCTCTCCGCTCAGGTTCACATCCTCTTCCACGGGTTTGGCCAACTCCGCCTTCTCCGCCGCAATCACATCTTGGATATTATCGATATAGACCGGGTGCGTGAAGAGGAAGCTGGGTGTTCCGTCGGGGTAGGGCAGCGTCTGCAGCACCGGTATTGCGGCAAACCTCCCGCTGGACTGGGCAGTTTTATATTCCTCCGCGGTCATAACGATGACGTCCTGCGCGTTGATCTGGATATAGTTCTGAATATAACTCCGGATCGAGTCTGTACTGGAGATAACTCCATCCGGCAGGAAGAAGTTGAAGATTTCATCGGTGCCGTTGGCCCAGGACGTGCTGACGATCAGGTTCGCGTCCGGGTGGGCCTGTTTGTATTTCATCAGTGCGCTGCTGAGTTGTTCTCCGCCGTATTGCATGCCGTAGAGCGAATAATCGTGATACCAAGTTGGCCCGTGCACGAGGGTGTCCCATAGCATGTATCCGTTCACCGATCCCAGGATGAGAAATAGGCCCAGAGCGAGGGTCAGGTACGGAACCCGGGCCAGCCCGAGCGACGCCGAGGCCGATTGCGCTGTGCGGTCCTTCCACCGCCGGAAGAACTCGCGTACACCCAGGTCGTTTATTTGCTCTGCGGCCGTCTCCCGGAGCGCAGGCAGCGCAGTCACCAGCCCGGCTGCGCGCTCCCTCCAAACGGCAAGAAAATCGGGAAGCTCCGGACCGTCGTAGCGCTCGAATAATCCGAGCACCCAGCTCACGCCCAGCGCCGTAAGCAGCGCCGAAGGCACCACCATGAACAACACACGGGTGATGGTAATTTGCGCGATCGCACCGCCGAACGGCGCCGCCAGCAGCGTAATCAGAACCGTCCGGAATTTCGAAAGGCGGATATTCCACAGGCAGAGCAGCAGGCCCACCAGCGTGAACGGCAGACTCCACAACGCCAAGTGGCCGTAACCTTTCATAAGGTGGCGAATGATGGTCTGATAGACGCCTTCCGGAGGATACGGCAGATACCAGTAGCGCGGATCGAATCCCTTCAGGTATTCAATGAAGAGCAGTTTCAGCTTTTCAATCAGCGGAATATTGTTCATCCAGTAGGATCCGACGATCGCCAACTGGTCTTTGTTGGCCTCGGGATGCAGGATTAGGAAGCGGACGTACGGCAAGGCGAGGATGATTAGCAGGCCGAACCCGGCCAGTGCGATCAGCTTGTGCCTCCAATGGTACGGCAAATCCGAAAGGAACAGCAACCCCCCGGTTACCGCCAGCACTATCTGCGCCGGACTATAGGTGTAGGCGGAGAGCGCACCGAAGAAAAGCGCCGGAAGCAGCATCCAGGGTTTGTCGTTCCGGTAACGCATGTAGAAGTACAGAAAGGCTATATAGAACGTGATGGATTCCGCCGGTTCGAATGCTGTGCGCGAGTGCAGGAACCAGACCGGTATGATCGAAAACAGCAGTACGCCGCTCCACCACAGCGGCAGGCGGAAAATGCGCCGCAGGATCCAGCCTATGGCCGCGGCTCCCAGCAGCGTGATCAGCACCGAGACGGCGCGCGTGACAAACACCGATTTCCCGAAAATCAGATAGGGGATGACCTGTACGTAAACGCTTACGTTCATTTCAAACTGGCCGGCATTATTAAAGAACGTCGGAAGAAATTCGTTCTCCCATACAAAATGGCTTTTCACCAACCCGGCGGCGAAGTTGGTCTGCACGGCTTCGTCGGTGAAGAAATAGATCGGCCACTGCGCCAGGCCGATCAAACGCGTGAGGAGATAGATTGCCAGGGCGAGGAAGAACAGGGAACGGCCCG
>JBEKDW010000011.1:0-22792 GCA_050014155.1 Anaerolineales bacterium | reverse complement strand
AAATAGCAAAGGCGACAAGCGCCGGCTCGATTTACGTCGACAATGCCCGAGCAGCGCAAGAAATAGAAGCCCGGATACCGGGCCTGAAATTCACCCGCGGCCAGCTCACCAACGACCCGCAGGCGATCATGCTACAAAGGGCGTTGGAGCGCTCGGACACGGAAGCGGCCGGCTTCTCACAGGAGCAGAGAGCCTTTGCGAATGACGCATTGCAGCGATACTACCAATCGCACCTCACCGGCGGGCAGTACGGCATAGAAGACTTTCTGTCGACCGTCAGGGGCCAACAGACCGGCCTTGAAACCAACGTCGAGCAGCTTCAGGGCACTGTCGACGCGAAGGTGGCGGAACTCGGTAAGGCGATGCCTGTGCAAGAAACCGGGGCGACCCTCACCAAAGAAGCCCGTGAAGCCAGAACAGAGACAAAAGCGAAGGCAACGGCGCTATTCAACGAGATACCGACCGACGTCACGGTAAAAACTCAGCCCTTGTATGATGCCATCCAAGGCGTCGAAAAGGACTTTAACCCCAACGTCGAAGATCCCGCCAACCATCCATCGAGGTTGATAAACGGGATTATGAAGGAGATCGAAGAAGCACCGGCAGCACCGAGCAAGCTTGTCGACGCCAAGGGGCAGCCCATCACTCGCGCCAAAGAACCGAAATACATCCCCCCGCCCTACCAGGCGACCGCCGAGAGATATTCATCCGGAGGTGGTTATGTAGTGCGAACCGGTCCCAACAGCTTTCAGAAGAGCATGAACGGCGAGGCGTGGTACAGGACCGAAGAAGAAGCCCAAAGGAACGCTACAGCCCTGAACAAGCGCAATATGAAGGCTTTCGATGAGCAGAATCAACAACTGAAAGCGCAGTGGGAAAAGGATGAGGCACGTATCAAGGAAGGGGCAAATCCAAAGCTCAAAGACCTTTCCTTCAAAGACCTGACGAAGCTCCGAAGCACTGTTCTTGCGGACCTTCGTACGGCCCGTGCATCGGCAAACCCGAACGCACGGCTTATCTCACGGCTGAATAAGATCAGGGAAGGCGTGGACGCCACAATAGACCAACTTGCGAAGAAGCCCGGCGCAGTCGGTCAGAAGTACCGCCAGGCCGCGAAGTTCTACCGTGAAGAATATGTCCAGAAGTACCGCCAGGGCGCAGTTGCCGATATCCTCCAGGCAGGGAGCAGGGGCGAAGAGACCCGCATTGCCACGGCCAATATCGCGCAAAAGTTTTTCACGAAAGACGGTGCCGACCAGTTTGTCAAATCCATAGGAAGCAAGCCCGCAGCACGCCAGGCCATGAGGGACTATGCCGCTTACGACCTTCTGAACACCGCCGTAGACCCCGCCACCGGGCAACTTAACCCCGGTCGCGTCTACCGCTGGTATTCCCACAACCGGGAAGTGCTGTCAAAGCTCGGGCTGGAAAAGGAATTCGACAGCGTGGTCAAAATACAGCGGGCAGTCGACAACGCCCGGGGCACGCTCACCGTCTTCAATAAGTCCGTAGCATCACGGGTGCTCGGCGCGGAGCCGGAAAAGGTCATCGCAAACGCTTTTGGCGGTGCAGGCAGCAAGAACACCGCCCAGGTTGCAAAGGACCTGCTCGGACTGGCAAAGGGGAATAAGGCAGCAGAGGAAGGGCTGAGAAAGGCCTTCGCCGACTACTTCTATCAGAAGTCCGTCACCACGGCCGTCGATCGCATGGGAAACCCAGTTATCAGCGTCGCACAGATGACAAGGGTACTCCGGGAGAACGCGCCGGCCATCCGAGAGATATACAAGGGCCAGCCGGGGAAACTTCAAGCTCTGGCAGATATCCGCAATGCCTATGAAATCCTCGACCGCACGGCGAAGTCCCCTCTCGGCGGCGGCTCGGACACGGCGGAAAACATCCTAACGGTACTCGGAAAGGCGACGGAACCCGTCTTGGGCCGCTCTCGAATAATCAACACGGCCCGCATCGCATACCGCTACCTGAAGGGCATGAAGGACCAGGACGTGAATAAGCTCGTCATCAGGGCGGCATTCGATCCGGATTTCGCGGAAGGGCTTATCATGGCGGCACGGGGCAAGGCGGCAAAAAGCGTTATCGAGGCAGGGACGAAAAAGGCCCTTGCCTTAAAGCCCGCTCCAAACCTTAAAGGTCTGGCCGCAGGATACGGTGCAACAAAGGCGTGGAACGTCCTTACGCAAGGGGATCAGCGATGAAGCCAACGATAGATTTTGACTTTCAGGTAGCAGTGAAGAGCGTAAAGACCAATGCCGAGGAGAAGCAAACAGTTGTGATAATAGGCGGGAAGATTGAGGATTCCGGCGAGAACCATAACGGCGATCACATAGCCCATATGTGGAAAGTATAGAACATGAGTCTTCGTGTCGCAATAAAAACCTCTCACGGCTTCATCACCGGCAACGCGACCGACAGCCACGACTCCTTGATAGAGAAGCGGCACATGCGCGGGGTCAAAGAGGAGCAGCACGGCTTTACTCCTGACGGCCGGCTCTTTCTCGACCGCATAGCGGCAATCAGGTGGATCGCAGTCAACGAAAAAGACGTCTTCAAGAAGCTGATCGGCCGGGTGGATTCGAAGGGGCTCTACTCCGCGCTCTACCATGAAGTCAAGGGGATCGGACACAAGGAGCCGGAGGCACCGGTTGTTCACGAGCCGTCGAAGGCCCCAGACGTGTCAAAAATGAAGGCCATCGTAGTCGACTACGGCTATCACACCTACATGGCGGACCGGCTTTCCCGCGAATATGGGGAAGTTTTCTATTACCGTGCGGATTGGCGCGGCTTTTTCCCGACCAGCGACAAACAGAAAGTGGGGCACGGCTTCAAGAACTATGAACGCATCCTGAAGTTTTGGGATTACGTCGACAAGGCCGATATCGTAATTTTCTTTTCGCTCTATGATGACGACCTGCAGAAAGCCCTTCGCAAGATGGGTCACACGGTCTACGGTCCGATATCCGCTGCCGGCGTCCATGCGTTCGAGCGCCCGGCGCACATCTTCGGCGCGCCGCCGCCAATGCTGCGCCCGGTCCGTCGCGCCGCAGCGGCTCGCCATCCGGGTGGCGGCGTAACACTCGCCCAGGAGCAGCGCCGCCAGCGACGGGCTTTCAACCTCCGCCGGTTGAATCCATCCGCCCCAGGGATCCTCGCGCGCAAACATCGGCGCAGCTTCCGGCCCGAGCGAATCGATCCGGTCCCATTCCGGGGCGCCGTCCTGATCGCGGTCGTGAGACGGATCAAACCAGGCATCCAGATACCGGTCCACCATCGGCCACAGCGCTTCGAGAAAGCCCGTATCCTCCCGTCCGCCCAACGCCCGCCATACCGTCTGAGCCAAAAGCGGCGGAGCCAGCAGGCCGGAACGCTGCTTCCCTGCTCCCGGCCGGGCGTCCGGTAAACCGTCCCGGGCCGTCTCCAAATAATTTCGAAGCAGGTCCTTGGCCATTTCCGGTTTGACCAGAGCCCACACGGGAAGAACCATCAGGAGGTCGCATAATCCCGCCCCGCTCCATCCGGCCGGGTAATCCCCGCCGTCGCCGCGCAGGGAAAAACCGCGCTGGGGGTCGCGACCCGCAACCGGCGAAGGATGGGGAAGCGACGCCGTCGGTCCAACCATCGATTGCACCGCCGCCGTTTGCGAGAAGGCCAGAACCGCGTCCCAATCCCTGCGGCCGGTCTCGATTTCCAGAAGCGATTCGTTGGCCAATTCGATTCGGGCGATCTCGCCGTCCCATTCCCTATCGAGCAGCGACCGGGCTAAGGTTAGACTCTCTTCCGCGGAAGACCGGCAGGCAAACGCCCAACGCACCGACTGCGGCCGCGAGGGATCCGCCTCCAATGCCGTTTTCAGCGACGGGATGGTTCCCCTCCCCACCCCGCTTGCGCCCGTCATGACAATCACCGGATGGAAATTCATCGTCCGGCCGCGCAGGTACGTTCCGATCAAGGGACCCGCCGCAACGCCCGCAAAACGGGTGCCTTCCGTGGAGGGCCGAAGAATCCCCGCCAGCCGTAATTCTCCGCGTACCGGATCGCCGCCGGACGCGCGCAAGGTGATCCGGCCCGCCAATCCGTGGGATTCCGGAACCCAATATTCGCACGTCGCCGCGAGCCCTTTGGCCGGCCCGCATTCGATCCTCAGATAATTCGGGGTAAAGCCGCGCACCATCGGGGGGGAAACGAAATCCGCCGGGTCGTGGATCGGGCGGCTGCCGACTGCGAACACCGGAAAGATCCGCAGGTAAACGGCTCGCAATCCGAGCATCGTTTCCAGCGCCATCGCCGGAGGATCCCCGCCGCCCAGCGCCAGCTCCCAAATTTGATCGTCGGTGTAATCCGGGGAGCACAGGCGCGCGTCGGCCGCAAGGAAGAGGGAGAGCGGATCGGAGGATTGCAGATCCCATGTCCCTGTGTCCCTCCCTTCTTTCCGTTGTACGGGAAGAAGGGAGGGATTGAGGGTGGAAAAATAGGATGGTTCTTTGCCATTCTTTTCACGGGAGCGCACCTTGCTGATATAATCGCCCCCATCCCCGCCGGAGAAAAAATATGAACCTCAGCCTGCTTGCCTCGTCCATCGCCGAATCGCCGACCCTGAGACTCAACGCACTCGCTAAATCGATGCTCGCTCAGGGAACGCCCGTCATCCATCTGGGAGGCGGTGAACCCAAGAACAAGGCGCCCCAAAGCGCTATCGCCGCGGCCACGGCCTATCTGAACACCGGCGACGTGAAGTACACCCCGTCGGCCGGAACGTTATCGCTGCGCAAAGCCGTCGGCGATTACACCGAAGCGAATTACGGGCGCAAGGTGGCCGTCGAGAATATCATCATCTCGGCCGGCGCCAAACAGACGCTCTATAACCTGCTCTTCACCCTGGTCAATCCCGGAGACGAGGTGATCGTCCCGGCCCCGTACTGGGTTTCGTATCCGGAGATGGTCCGCATGGTGGGCGGCGTTCCCGTGACGGTCGCTTCCGGGGAGGAAACCCACGTTCCCCGCGCGGAGGAACTGCTCGCCGCCGTAACCGCGCGCACCAAGGCGATCCTGTTTAACAGTCCGAACAATCCTTCCGGTGCGGTGTACCCGGCGGAACTGGTCGAAGAGGTCGTACGCTTTTGCGAGCGCAAGGGGATCTGGCTGATCGCCGACGACATTTACCACAAGCTGGTCTTCGACGGAAAAACCGCGCCCAATCCGCTCGGCTTCACCGACAAGGATCCGGAATCCACGCACGTGATCGTGATCAACGCGGTATCGAAAATCTACGGGATGACCGGTTTCCGCATCGGCTGGGCGGTCGCTCCCAAACCGATCATCGCGATTATGAACAACATCCAATCCGCCACCACCTCGTGCAACTCCGGCGTGCTGATGGCGGCCGCCGAGGGCGCGCTGAAAGGCCCGCAGGAGGGGGTGCGGGAAATGGTGTCGTCACTGGAAATCAACCGCAACACGATGCTGAAGGCGCTGGCGGAGATCCCGGGCGTACACGTGGTCAAGCCGCAGGGAACCTTCTATTGCCTTCCGGATTTTTCCCTCTACCAAAAGGATTCCCTCGCGCTGTGCAATTTCCTGCTGGAGAAAGCATTCGTGGTGACGGTGCCCGGAAAGGAATTCGGCGCCGAGGGGCGGCTGCGCCTCTCCTACTGCGGGAGCGCACAGGAAGTCACCGAGGGCGTGGCCCGCATCCGCTGGGCGCTGGATCCGTCCGCCCCGAAGGAAATCCGCATCGGCGAAAAAACCGCCGTCCGGGATTGGTAACGCACGCAGAGAACGCATGGCATCGATAGCCGCCGAGGAACGAGGATGGGGCGGTTGCTCTTCGTGCTTTTGCGATTTCGACGCTCTTTTTGGTATTCGAACTGGGTTAATCCGAACTTACAAGAATAATCAGATGGATGCTTTAGCCATCGGAGAGAACCACAAAAGTGCATCGAGAGGAACGCGCTCTATCGTTGACATCCGGGGCTGAAGCCCCGAGCTATTAACAGCGCCCGGCTAATCGCCGGGCTTTAAACCAATATCCATCCAATGGACGGAAAACAACCAAGGGCGAATATTTGTCGGGAAGAGGATTTTTTGTATGGTTCGAATAACAGGTTAGGGCAAATGGTTTGAAGCCGGATTTATCCAGCGCAGTTGAAAGCGCGGAGCTTTAGCTCCGGACGCGAGGCTTTTCATCGACCTTAACGTATACAATGACCAGCGTTCGTTGGAAGGGTTTGGTTGTTCCGTGGCTCGGTATTCCAGTATTCCCCCCGCCGGAAAAATCCGCACTCCAGTCCGTCGTGAAGGCGCTTCACGCTATCTTCTCATCCTGCTCATCTCCTTCGCGGCGTCGGTGACGCTTACCCGGCTCTTCCTCCAGCTGACCGGATATCCGAGGATCGGGGCCGGATCCTTGCACATCGCCCACGTGCTGTGGGGTGGATTGCTGCTCTTTCTGGCCGCGCTCCTGCCGCTTCTGCTCGCCAACCGCTGGGCATCGACCTTCAGCGCCGCGCTGGCCGGAGCAGGGACGGGGCTGTTCATCGACGAGGTGGGCAAATTCATCACCAGCACGAACGATTATTTCTATCCCCCGGCCGCGCCGATCATCTATGTGTTTTTCCTCCTGACGGCATGGGTCTACTTCCAAATTCGCAAACCCCCTTCACAGGATCCGCGCGCCATTTTTTACCGGGTGCTCGAGGGTCTGGAGGAAGTGCTGGACCGCGACCTCGAACCGTCTGAACAGGCCGAGCTCGTCCACCGTCTGCAATCGATCATCCGGGAGGCCAAGGATTTCGATCTCGCCCTATTAGCCGGCGAACTGATGCATTTTCTAGAGAGCGGGAGCACCCCCCTCGCCGCCTCGCCGCCTCCCCGCCGACCCTCCTCTCGCGCGCCCGGTTCTGGCTTGCGCGGTGGGAAAGCCGGGCGGTGGATCGAAACCGTCTGCGGATCGCGCTGGCCGGAGGCCTGGCCACGCTCGGGTCGGTGCAAGTGGCCGGCCTTCTGCGGTTGATCCTGGCGATCCATGTTCCGGCCAAACTCGAAGCGATCCTTGCCGGTTGGGTTTTCGACAGCCACATCTCGAGCTTGGCGGTGCTGGATTGGTTTTTCGCCAGGCTGTCGCTCGAGGCATCGGTCGGCATCATCCTCATCCTCGCCGCCGGGATGCTGATCCTCCGAAGGGACAAATCTCCCGTCTCGCTCGCGACGATCGGCCTGATGCTTTCCCTCGCGGCGGCGAATCTGCTGGCTTTTTACTTCGACCAATTCTCCACAATTTTGCCCGCCGCAATTGAATTTATATGGTTGGTATTAATCCTGCGGTACCGGGCGCGGTATCTTTCCCCTTCGAGGATCGATTGATCTTGGTATCTGCCTTTCGTTTTCCAAACAACAAAAGCGTCCACGGAATACACTGAAAGAAAACCGAGGACACCGAATAATAATTAGGTTATTTTCCTCCCGGCTTGCGGCGGAATTTTCCCCGGAGCCACTCGCCCCATAAATCGCGGTTCAATCTCGTCCAATTTCTAATGATTGCACGGCGATCCTCGGAGGAAATTCCCTTTCTCCCATATACCTGCCGGGAATACAAACCCGCGACCCTTTGCACCGGATCTGCCCTCGCGGGAACCTTCCCGGCAAGCAGGATGCCGAACTCCGCCGGGGTGGTGGCGGAGGAGAAGGGAATGCCGAGCCGGCGGCCGTGCGCGACGAGTGACCGGTACATGGCGCGCAGCATGCGCGGAGGTGCCAGAAGCGTGAGACGAACCGGCGTCAGCAGGACCCAGACGATATATCCAAGCAGAACGATCAGCGCCACGATCAACGCCGGGACACCCGCTCCCCGGACGATCCCGGCGAGGAAATTCCAAACAGCCGAAAAAACAGGATTCGACCCCTTCAGCCATGGCGGACTAACCGCGACGGCGGGAGGAACGGCCGAGCGCTGAATTTCCGGAATAGCGGCCGTCGGTTCGAACTCCACCCAGCCGACGCCCGGGAAGTACAACTCGGGCCAGGCGTGCGCATCCGACTGGCGGACGAGAAACCTCCCCTGCTTCGGATCGAAGATCCCGGGAGCAAATCCGGTGGCGTAGCGGGCCGGAATGCCCGCCGCCCGCGCCAGTACCACCATCGCGCTGGCGTAATAATCGCAGAACCCCACCCGCGAATCGAACAGGAAATAATCCACCGCATCCTGATCGAACGGCGGAGGGCCGACCGTGGCCGCGTAGCGCATATCTCCGCGCAGATATTCCTGGATAGCCAGCGCCTGATCGTACGGCGTAAGCTGCGTGGCGGTGAGATCGCGCGCCAGGGAGGAGACCCGCTGCGGCAAACCGTTCGGAAGCTGAAGGTAGCGGGCGCGGACCCAATCCGGATAGTTCGTGCCCGCCGCGCGCAGCGTGGATTCATCCGGGGAGAGCACGATGGAATCCGCATCGTAACGCGGGAGGGCGATCATGCCTCCCACGAGATCCCCATTGGAATGCATGGCCAGCCAAAACGGTTGATACACGGTGACCAGCTCGCCGGCGGCATAGATCGGCCCCAGCCCGGGCCGGTTGATCGCAACCGACTGGTGCAGCCGGATGCCGTCGGGCAATGGCCGGTCGACCGTTCCCTGCGCCGGAAGCTCCTCGTTCGCCGTCACGTCCGAGGACCAGCCGTGCTCGTTGTAAAAGTTGAAGGTTTCCGATTTCCAATAATGGCGGGGAGCGACGGGTTTCGGATTCCCGGGGACGCTTTGCATCGTTTCGCCGGTTACGATCACCATTTCGACGTCGTCCGAAAGGACGGCGCCCGGTCCCAGGATATGATCCCGTGGAAAATCATTCGCCATGACGGATCCGGCGGGTGTGCCGATGCCCGCGATCGAGCCGCCCACGGCGGTTCCGGAAATCCCACCGCCCGCTGCCGGCTGGGACTGCTCGCGGATCCAACGGGCGATATCCTCCAGGTTGATGGACGGGATGATATAGGTCGCCAGAAGCATGACGATCACAACCGGCGCAGCGGAGAAGACGAGATCCATGCGCAGGGTCGTGGAATACCCGATCCGTTTCCGGTCCCATTCCTCTTCCTTCAGGCCTTGCTCCAGGATGATCACCATCAGCAAAACCATTCCCACGATGATGAACGGATAGTGCCAATCGGCCCGGGCGCGGGCAAACTCGATACCCACCAAAATAACCGCCGGCGCGATTGCCGCGAACGGTTTGGCCTTGACCGAAAGCGCCCATCCGGCGAAGGACGCAAGCAGACACATCCCCACGCCCCAGGCGAGGGCGGATGCCGCCGGATCGAACGACACACCTCCGCGGAATTGCGGGATCAACCAGGAGTGAAGCCGCACCGCCTCGGTTGCCGCGCCGAGCAGGAGGCGGGTTGTTTCGGCCAACGCAGAACCGAAGTCGGTTACGAAGCGCGGATCTCCAACGAGGAATCGCCCGATGGCGGATGCGGTGTAGGATAACCCGCCGGTCAAGGGAACATCGAGCCTGCCGGTGAGGAATAGGAGAAATTCCGTACCGAGCGCGGCGTCGGCGAATCCCGCCGCCCAGGGAGGCAGGCGGATTCGGCCGGTCAGCCATCCGGCGGCCAGTCCGAAGAAGGTCGCCGCCAGAAGCAGGGAAAGATCCGAACGAAAGATCAAGGGGGAAATCCCGGCAACCGCGACAATCAGGAACACGGCCAGAAACAGGAATTTAAAAAGTTCGCGGGGATTGGACCAGCGGTAAAGACGGCCGGCGATTCCGTTCATAGCAGCGTCTTCCAGTTGAGATCGGGCGCTTCGGTCATAATCGCGCGCCCGCGGGGCGTAGTCTTCCAT
Organism: Anaerolineales bacterium; assembly: GCA_050014155.1. Taxonomy (GTDB): domain Bacteria; phylum Chloroflexota; class Anaerolineae; order Anaerolineales; family RBG-16-64-43; genus FEN-1073. Next base: position 12,945 of record JBEKDW010000011.1, on the reverse strand, counting down.
TTAAATTGGGCGACGGCGCCCGGATGCAGTTCGGGCCGGTCGAGGCTATCGCGGGTGAAGATGTATCCGGCGATTTCCTGTTCGGTGAGTTGCGCGGAGATTCCTCCGGCGCCTTTCCCTCCGCCGTAGGATAAGGGATCCAGGAGCAGCACCGTCGGCCGGATGCCGCGCTGCGCGAGTTCCAGGAGCGGGTTCAGCCAGCCCCCCTCAACGTTCGGGGTGACGAGGATCACACTGGATCGCGCGCTGTCGCGCGGGTTGAGCCGGCTGAGCAACTCCTCGAGCGTTCGCCGGCCGGGCTTGATCATCGCCAAGGCGCGCAGGATCTCCCACATCTGGGCCATCCCCTCGCGCGGCGGCAGCCAGATCAGTTCCTTCTCGCCCTCGCCGACCAATCCCACCGCCCGGCCTTCCGCGATCCCACGGTTGGCGAGCGACGCCGCCAGCACCACGGCGTGCTCCTCGGTGGAATTCTCCCCCGTTCCGGCTTGGCTGGCCGCGTCCATATCCACGAAGATCCACCAATCCCCCACCGGCGTGCCGTCGAACAGGCGCACATGCAACGATCCCGTGCGGGCCGAGGTGCGCCAGTGAATCCAGCGCAGGCTGTCGCCCGGCACGTAGTCGCGGACGCCGGAGGCATCGACGGTCCGTTCGGGAGCGTCGGCGCGGGAGCGGCCGTCGCCGGCTTTCCCTCCCGGCGCGATTTCGATCATCGGCAACGGCAGCACCGGCGGGACCACCGCCATCGTTGAAAAGGCGGGGTAATCCTTCTCCACCCGGTACACCCCGAAGGGATCCTGGCAGGAAAGGATGGTCGGACCGAGCATGTACAACCCGCGGCGCACACAAAGGCCCTTGGTCTGCCAGCGGGTTTCGGAATAGCGGTCCACCCCGCTCACCCGGCTTGGATCGTACGAAGGCATCGTCGAGCGGTCGAGCACCTCCACCCAGATTCCAGGCGCCCATCCGTCGTTGATCAGGGTGAACCGCTCCTCGACTACGTCTCCTACATGCGCCCAGCCGAAGCGGACCTCGCGGACAAGAGTTAGGTTTCTAGCGAGGGATTGGGCCCAGGCCCAGCTCACCAACCACATTCCGCCCAGACCGACAAACATTACCAGCCAGACTCTATTCGTGGAAAAAATATCCAAGAGCAGCAAGGCCGCCGCCAGGAGGGGCAGGATCGGGGTGGACAGGCGGATGCGGACCGCGGTATGAGCGGGTTTCATCCTTCCATTTTAATAGGATTTCCTCCCGCTACGAATAATATGAGTAAATCCTTGAAAATCGCGCGTTTTGGGGATGAATCCTTTATTCCGAAGAACGATACCAATTGATTCTGGTTACGGTCTTTTATATATCTCAGCAACTCAGAATGCCTGGAATCTGAGGGTTACGATCCGGGAGACGTCGAAGGAGGAATATCCGCTTTCGATCGAGTAAAATAATGCGAGGAGAATAAAAATGAGAACCCTATTTGCGTTCGACATGATGACGCTGGACGGCTTCTTCGAAGGGCCGAACCGGGACATTTCCTGGCATACCGTGGATGACGAATTTAATAAATTTGCCGGCCGCCAGCTTGATACGGTGGACGTTCTATTGTTCGGCCGGATAACGTACCAACTCATGGCCCTCTACTGGCCGACCGCGACGGGGAACGATCCGGTCGTTACCCTGAAAATGAATACGCTGGCGAAGATCGTCTTTTCCCGGACGATGGAAAAGGCGGAATGGAACAATACGAGGCTGATCCGTGAGAACGCTGCGGAAGAAATTCTGAAACTAAAACAGGAGCGCGGGAAAGACCTCGCGCTGTTCGGCAGCGCCGCACTACTTTCGACGCTTGCGCAAGCAAACCTGGTCGACGAATACCGCATCATGGTGAATCCCATCCTGCTCGGGAAGGGCACTCCTCTTTTCCAAGGAATGGACCGCAGGCTGGATCTTAAGCTCATCAGCTCGAATACTTACCGTTCGGGAAACGTCCTGCTTTGCTACCGGCCGAATGGAAAAAACACGGCGGCCTGACAATCCGCCGCGGCCGGCCGTGTGAATCGGGCGGATCAAGAAGTAAACACGAGTCAATCGCAGTAGCAATTCTAATGAACCAGACCTCCGGGAAAAGGGAGAATTGAATCGCAGCGCGGTGTCAACAAACCCAATCGTCATCTGGAGAACCCTTCCTTGAAAAAGATTCCGCCCTGGTTGACGCTTCTGATCCTGGCGCCGCTGCTTGGTGAGCTTGTCTCCGGGCATCAACCCCCTCTGGAGCTGTGCAATCCCCTCAGCGTGCTGCTGCTGATGCTGCCATACGGTTTCGGTGCGCTGGTCTGCCGTGAACTGATCCGGCGCTGGAAGAAAGGCTGGCTCAGCCTGGTTCTACTGGGGGTTGCGTATGGATTATATGAAGAAGCGATCGTGGTGCGATCGTTTTTCGATCCGAACTGGATGGAATTGAATATCCTCAAGCCATATTACGTCCTGGGAGTGAATTGGACTTACGCTGAAATGCTCATCCACTTTCATGTGCTCGTCAGCATCGGCGCAAGCGTCATCCTGGCAGAGATGTTGTATCCCAACCGGCGGGAAGAAACCTGGTTGGGCAACCGGGGTTTGACCGTATGCATTATCGGTCTGGGGTTGTGGTTTCCGGCCGGATGGCTGATGACCTCCTACGTCCCTCCGTGGCCTGGATACGTGCTTTCGTGGACGGCGATTGCGGGGCTGATTCTCGCGGCGCGATTCGTTCCGGCGAACTTCCCGCTCCCGTTAAAAAAGACCGTGCCGCATCCGTTCTTCTTCCTGCTGCTTGGATTCCTGAATATGACCCTGTTCTTCGTCGCGGTGTACGTCCTGCCGGAAACCTGGGCTCCGCCGCTCGCGCTGTCCGTCATCGGGTTGGTCCTCCTGGATGCGCTCACCTTGTGGGTGGTTTTGCGTTGGTCGGGCAACGGAGGGGCGTGGGACGACCGCCACCGGCTGGCGTGGGTTGCCGGCGGATTGGGATTTTTCATTTTTTTCGGTTTCGCCAACGACGCGGAGCAGTTCGCCGGACGGAGTTGCGTGAGCGCGATCGCGATCGTTGGATTTGTTTTATTCGGCCTTTGGATAAACCGCCGAGCGCACCGTAGCCTCCTCGGGGCGGATGCACAATCCGTTCAGACCGGATAAAATAAAGAAATGCCGCAATTCCTTTATCGAATTCAGCCAACGCGTCTTGGAATGCTCACGGAAGGACCGACCGAGCATGAATCGGCGATCATCGATGAACATTTCGAGTATCTTCAGAAGCTCGTCGGGCAGGGCGTCGTTTACACGGCCGGCCGGACTCAAAATGCCGGCGAACGCACCTTCGGGATCGTCATCTTCGCGGCGGGTTCCGAGGCGGAAGCGGTCGAACTGATGCGCAACGACCCGGCGGTGAGCAGCGGCGTGATGCGCGCCGAGCTCTTCCCCTACCGCACCGCCCTGTGGTCGCCCATCGACCCGACCGCCGGGGAGAATGGGGACTGACCATTTCCCCGAGCGGACATTCTCCGCCATCTCAACCGTTGGGCAATTACTTTTGGAGAAGAGACTTCCCATGAAATTATTTACCCTTACCCCCGCAGCGGGAAAACGGTTGATCGGAAAAGCCCTGGCCCGCCATCCGGCGATCCAAACCGCATTGGCTTCCGGGACTCTCGCTATTATTGCGGGAACCACGAACGGCTACGTCGCAAAAGAAATACTTGGCTCCCTCGGTCAAGACCGGGATTTTTCTCGGCGGCGTTTCTTTCGCGGCATTACGACGCCTCCCCGCAATCCCACCACCGATTCGGGACGTTTGCCCGATGAAAGCAAATTCCCCGGCGATGTCATTATCCGGAAAGGCCAGTGGCAGAAAGGCAAGACGATCTTCGACGTCGTGGATGAATTGCAATCGGACGATGTGATCCTCAAGGGAGCCAATGCGCTGGATTTGATCCGCGGACAAGCGGCGATCCTGGTCGGGGATCCCAAAGCGGGCACGATCGGAGTGGTGTTACAAGCGGTGGTGGGACGCCGGGTGGGATTGATCCTTCCGGTGGGATTGGAGAAACGGATTTGCGGGGACCTGGCAAGTTTGGCGGTGAAAATTAACGCCCCCGGAGGGCAAGGACCGCGATTGATGCCGGTCCCGGGCGAGGTATTTACGGAGCTTCAAGCGCTAACTCTCCTGACCGGAGCGCGCGCCGAACTCGCGGCTGCCGGGGGAGTTGGCGGAGCGGAAGGCAGCGTGTGGCTGGCCGTTGAGGGAACGGCCGAGCAACTTCAAGCTGCTGAGCTGCTGATCTCTTCTGTAGATCTGGAAGCGGCATTTGAACTTTAACCGCAATTGACCGCCGAGCAAATCCGCGCGCTCATAATATGATACCCACTCGGTGAATGTGGTTTTTCGTTTTCCGGATTAGCCCCATCCGCCGCGCCCGATAAAAAGGATTTTAATCCGCCGAGCCTACGGGACGATCCGGAAATAAAAATCGTCCAAAAGTTTTGATGGAAAAAAGAATTGGAGCGCACCATGGCTGTTCCGTTTCCCGATTCTCTTCTGTATCTATCCGGCGCCAAGACCTGGGAGATGCCGCAGTTGCCCGGCCTCAACAAACTTCCGCCACGCGCCACGCTTATACCTTATCCGTCGGCCGCGGACGCGCTGACGCTCTCGCGGGAGAATTCGCCGTGGTTCCAAAATCTTAATGGCCAATGGGATTTCAAGATTTTCCCCCGACCGGATGCCGCAACGGAGGCTTCCATCCGCGCCGGCGGCTGGGCTTCCATTGAGGTGCCGGGGAACTGGACCATGCAGGGGTTCGGCAAACCGCACTACACCAACGTGCAAATGCCGTTCCCCAATCTTCCACCGGATGTGCCCGACGACAACCCCACCGGCGTCTACCGCCGCGAGTTCCTTCTCCCCGAGACCTGGCGCGATCGCCGTATCGTCCTGCACTTTGGCGGTTGCGAAGGTGCGCTGTACGTTTTTCTCAACGGGCAGCCGGTTGGGCTCAGCAAAGACGCGCGCACGCCGGCTGAATTCGATGTGACGGGGCTCGCGCGGATCGGCGGGCCCAGCGAGCTGCTGGTGGTGGTGGTGCAATGGTCGGATGCCAGCTTTTTGGAGGACCAGGATCATTGGTGGCAGGCCGGCATCCAGCGCGATGTGTATCTCTACGCCACCGGCATTCCCAACCTGCAGGATGTTTTTGCGCGCGGCGATCTGACCGACGATTATCAAAACGGCATTTTGCGCGTGACCGCCAAGGTGGGCTTTGCCGGCGAGAGTCACGCTGACTGCACCGTGGAGGCTCAGCTCTACGACGAGCGGCAGCGTGCGGTTTTTCAGCGGCTACTTACAGCGACCTGCGACGTCACGCGGTCGCCGTTTGGCGATCCGCGGTCACCGCGCACGGAGGTGCGCTTCGAACAAACCGTGCGGCGGCCGCAGCGCTGGACGGCCGAGACTCCCTCGCTCTATACCCTGGTGGTCACGTTGAAAACGCCGCGCGGCGAAGAGTCCAGCGCGTGCCGCATCGGCTTTCGCCGGATCGAGATCCGGGACCGGCAGCTGCTCATCAACGGCGAGCGGGTGATGATCAAAGGCGTCAATCGCCACGACCACGACGATACCACCGGCAAAGCGGTCCGCCGCGAGGTGATGGAGGCGGACATCCGCTTGATGAAGCAGTTCAACGTCAACGCGGTGCGTACCTCGCACTATCCCAACGATCCGTATTGGCTCGACCTATGCGACCGCTACGGGCTGTACGTGGTCGACGAAGCCAACATCGAGACGCATGCGTTCTATCACGATCTGTGCCGCGACGATCGTTACACCAATGCGTTTGTGGAGCGTGTGCGCGCGATGGTGGAGCGCGACAAGAATCATCCCAGCGTCATCTTCTGGTCGCTGGGCAACGAAAGTGGCTACGGCCCCAACCACGACGCCGCCGCCGGCTGGGCGCGCGGCGCGGATCCTTCCCGGCCGCTGCATTACGAAGGCGCCATTTCCTTTTTGGAAAGCAACTGGGAGAGTGGGCAGCGCGCGACCGACGTGGTTTGCCCCATGTACCCCGCCATCCAAGATATCGTCGCCTGGGCCAAGGCGGGCAAGGGGAACCGGCCGATGATCCTGTGCGAATACTCGCACGCGATGGGCAACAGCAACGGGAGTCTCTCCGATTACTGGGCGGCCTTCGAGCGCTACCCGGGGCTGCAGGGCGGCTACATCTGGGAATGGATCGATCACGGCATCCGGCAGACGGCACTCGACGGCAAACCGTATTGGGCCTATGGTGGAGATTTCGGCGACGTGCCCAACGACGCCAATTTTTGCGCCGACGGTATCGTGTGGCCGGACCGCACGCCGCATCCGGCACTATACGAATTCAAGAAGCTGGCCCAGCCGGTGAGGGTGGAAGCGGTCGATCTGAAACGCGGCCGCATACGCATCGTGAACAAACAGCATTTCGCTGGCCTGGACTGGTTGCACGGCGAGTGGTATCTGACTATCGATGGCGCGCGCGTCCAGAAAGGCAGATTGCCGGCTTTGAAGATCGGACCGGGCGAATGCCTGGAAGTGAAGCTCAACCTCCCTCACGGCGGAGAAGGCGAACAATTCCTCAACTTCCATTTTTATCAACGCCGGGCCACACTTTGGGCGCCGGCCGGACATGAAGTTGGGTGGGAGCAATTCCAAATCGCGGAAAGCCCCCGAAGCGGCGCAAAAAAAATCCTCGCCAAAAATCAACCCCCGGATCCGGAAATCCAGGTGGAGGAAACCGCCGAGGCCTTCACGCTGCGCGTGTCCGGGGTGCGCGCCGTCCTGGAGAAATCCACGGGCGCCCTCATCGAATTCGGCGCGGACCGCAACCTCATTCTGCAAGGCCCGCGGCTGAACGTTTGGCGCGCCGCGACGGATAACGACGGCCTTAAACTTTTGACGGACCGGCCATGGGAACGCCAGAAAGCCCTTGCGCGCTGGTTGGCGCTGGGTCTCGACCACGTCGAATATTCACTCGACGGCGTGCGTTTGATTCAAACCAAGAACCGTTTGCCGGTGATCGAGGTGGTGCAATGGGTATCGGGGCGCGGCCGGTGGGAAGATTTCCGCCACGTCCAACGCTACACTTTATTTCCATCCGGCCAGTTGCTGGTGAAGAACGCTGTGCAGCTGGGCAAGGGCATATCTGATATTCCCCGCGTTGGCGTTCGTTTGACGCTTGTTCCGGAATTGGAGCAGTTGGAATGGTTCGGCCGCGGCCCATGGGACAATTATTCGGATCGCAAGGCGGCGGCGATGATCGGGTTGTACCGCAGCACCGTGACGGAGCAGTACGTGCCGTACATCATGCCGCAGGAGCACGGCCACAAGACCGGCGTGCGCACCCTGACGCTCAAGGATGAGGCGGGCGACGGCCTGGGCGTGGAGGGCGACCTCCCGTTCGAATTTTCGGCCAGCCACTTTACCGCCGGCGATCTCTTCCAAGCCAAACACACTTTCGAACTGAAACCGCGCCCCGAGGTTATCCTCAACCTTGATCACGCCCAGCGCGGCCTGGGCACCGCCAGTTGCGGCCCGGATACGCTCGAACGGTATCGCCTGCTGGCGCGGGAATATCAATTTACCTACCGGCTGAAATTGGTGTAGGAAAACCGGCGAATGCCGCGCGGAACTAGTTTCGAAAAATTGAATAATCCAAAGCAAGAATATTCCATCAGCCAACGGGGGATATTCTTGCTTAGCTGTTTGTAATACAGCCCAAAAGGAAGCCTCATCCGAAACGTTAACCGGTGGCAGAAATAACGCCGCCGGTTTCTTTTACTTTGCATCATAGGTGCGGAATTGCTATACAATGGAAAAGCTTTTTATGCAACCTCGCTTGACGCTGATGATGTGTGAGATGTTGGGAAAAGTCTATTTCTATAGAAGTAAAAAGTGAATTTATAAAACTCTTTGTTATCTATTGGGGTTTGAATATGGTAAGCAAAGCAAAAGCCATCGTAGGCATCACGTTTTTCGTCAGTGTTTATATATCGGCTATTCTCTTGTTTTTATTTATTGTCGATTGGTTTATTCGTCTCATTTCCCCGGGAGTCGCGGATATTTGGTGTGGTGGAATAGCGGTATTGATGATTGGGATTTATGCTTTCCAAAAAACCCGATCTGAAGGAAAGGACGCCGGGTGCATTACTGTCTTTCGCTGGCTTGTATTTTTATTAACGATAGTGTTATTTTTACGCTTTTATCCCCTTATCAATACTCTTGGTACTTCAGAACAATACGGTTGTGGGATACTTCTATTCGTGGGTGTAATATTATTTATTGCCCCGCTATTTTTTCCGCCTCCATGGATTAAGTATGTCGATGATGATTACTAAACAGACTAATCAGAAAATATGTGTGGGTTTTCCTCGTGGATTTTAACGAACCCGAAATGGGATATACAAACATGATTTACGATGTATCAAAATCTCAGTAACAACATCTATTTTGTTATCGGCTGGTGATTCCCAACCGTTTTTCCATTACCCGCTCCCCCCCAGCTTCAACACCGCGCCCGTATCCGTCACCGCCCAGAGAGTCCCATCGGGCGAGCGGGCGAGCGTCACGATCACCCCTTCCACCGGCGAGGCGACCGTTTCCCAGGCTCTGCCGGTCCAGTGCAGCAACCCGCTGCCCGCCATCCAGCCGTCGTCCGCCGAATTCATATAAATGGTATCCATCCAGGTCGTGCCCGCCGGAACCGGGTACGACGTCCAGACCTTGCCGTCCCAGTGGAAAATCAGGCCGGGGTTGGAGGACGTATCGGTGTTCTCCGCGACGCCCGCCGCCCAGATATCGTCGGCCGCAATCCCGTCGACCGCGAGCAGCCGGTAGGCATCCGGCCAGGTGGCCGTTTTCCACGCGGTGCCGTCCCAATGCAGGATCAGCGTCTGATCCCCGCCGCCCACCGCCCAGCCGTCGTCGGCGGATGAAAAATGCATCGCATAGAGTGAACACTTGCAGGGCGGTTTTTTATCGAAGAGACCGACGTCGGTCCATTCCTCCCCGTCCCAATGGCTGATCCACGGCTGGCTGAAATCCCCGCCCTCGACACTCCCCGCCACCCAGCCATCGTCCGCGGAGGGGAAGGCCAGCGCGTTGAAGCGGTAATAGAGGCCGTTGGTTCCGGGGCCGCGGTCCTTGTACGGCAGCTCCACCGACCAGTCGCTCCCGTCCCAGCGCAGCACCTGCCCGCCCTCCCCCGCCGCCCAACCGTCGCCGGAGGGCAGCATCGCCACGGCATTTAAAGTTTCCGAAGTCGGGCTGTCGGCCTCTCTCCATCCGGTTCCATCCCAGTGTGCCAGCAGGCCGCCGTCGCCCACACCCCAGACGTCGTTCCCGGAAAGGAACGACACGGCCTGGAACGGAAGCGGCACATTTCCAAACTCGCGTTTCCAGCTTGCCCCGTTCCAATGCCAGATCATTCCCGCCCGTGATATGCCCGGGATCCAGCCGGCGGCCCATGCGTCCCCGGCGGAGGGCATATCGAGCGAAAGCACCTCGCCGTCCGGCACGGTGCCGTTAAACCGGTTCCAGTCTTTGGTGTCCCAGCGCAAAACGAGGTCGCCGCGCGTCCAGGATCCAAACATCCATCCATCCTCCCCGTCCGGATCGATCGCCATCCGGCGCGGGTTGGGCGCCAGCGACGAATACACCCACCATGTGCCGAGCGCGTAGCGCAGGATCACGCCCTGGTTGCCCGCCGCCCAGCCATCTTCGGCGGAGGAAAACGCCAACTCGTCGAGGTCCGTGTCCGTCGGCGATTCCACCGCGCTCCAACCTTTCCCATCCCAGTGGAGGAGAGTACCCAAGGCTCCCACCGCCCAACCGTCGTCGGCGGAAATCATCTGGATCGCGGCAAGGGCGGGCGCCTGCTCGGCTAAAGACCAGCTCGTTCCGTCCCACCGGATCAGGCGATAGACCGGGCCCGAGCCTTCGTCCGAAAACACAATTCCCCAGGCGATTTTGGCGGAGACGAAGGAGAGGTCGACGATAAACCCGAGCGACTCGGGATTGGAAAACGTTGTCCACACCGAGCCGTTCCAATGCAGCATCCGGCTGCGGGTCCGCAACTCCCCCGGCCCGATGGGATAGGCCTCGTCCGCGACCGCCCAGGCGTCGTTCGGCGCCAGGGTGAACACTCTCCGTAGCGTGAGGTCCACCGGCGAGTCGGTCCGCGTCCATCCGTCTCCATTCCCGTATAGGATGACACCCCGCTCTCCCACCACCCATCCTTCGCCGGAAGGCAGCATGGAAATATCGCGGAAGACGCGGTGGCACGGGTCGGGGGATCCGTCGTCGACGCAGGTCCATTCAAACGGGCTGTAGGTGGGCCGCAGCGTGGGGGAAGGAATCCAGCCGCGGTCGCGGGTGATCGTCGGGGTGAGGGTTTCGGTGGGAAGCTGGGAGGGCGAGAGGATTGCGGTCGGCGTATCGAAAGGCAGGCTGGAATAATTCGGGGTATTGGGAAGCGGCGCGGGCCCGGTGTTCCAATGGAGAAAAGGCAGCGTGCATCCCGCCAGCAGAAGGAAGCAACTTGCGAGAAGGATCGACCGCGCCTGTTTCATCGCTCTCCGGAAATTACTGTGGCCCTTGGTGGGGTGATCCATACAATACAAATATAGATGGAAGGTCGACACAGAATCGTCGCAGGAATAATAGCACAACCTATGTCATTGCGAGCCGCCGGAGGCGGCGAAGCAATCTCCCAACACGTTATTGCCATGGATAACTCCGGCAAGAGGATGGATAATCAATGACGGTAAAAAAGAACAGATTGCTTCGTCGCTTCGCTCCCCCGGCCTCGCCCGGCGAAGCCGGGGCGGGGCTCGCAATGACATCAAGACCACTTTTCAGCAACCCAATGACAATACCGTCCGCCTCTCAATGCCTATGCCGTTTGCGTTTGGCGGGTGCGGCGGGCGCGGGCTGGTTCTCCGCCGGCATGGGCAGCTCGGGGCCGGAAGGCTTGCCTTCGCCGGCTGCCACCTGGGCAGCGGGGGAAGCGGAACGGAGCGACATGTGGAACAGGCGCGAGACGACTCCCGATCGCACTTCCTGCATAAGCGCCTGGAACAGGTCGAAGGCGCTGCTTTTGTATTGCACCAGCGGATCACGCTGGGCGTACGCCTCGAGGCCGATCGAAGTCCGCAGCGCTTCCATCTGGGTGAGGTATTCCACCCAGGATTGCCCGATGACCCCCAACATCAGCTCGCGGTGAGCCTGCCGGATCACCCGGCGGCCAATCGCTTCGATTGCCAGCGGCCGCAGATGTTCCGGCCACTCGCGCATCGGAACCGTGTCGGGCGCGAGCTTGGTACCCGCGCCGGGCATATTCTCCCGGATCGCGGTCTGCAAATCCTCCGGGAGCGATTCGAGCGTCTGCTCCGCGATCTGGTGCCAGTACCGCCGCCCCCATTCCACGCTCACCAGATCGAGCGATTCCAGGAGGTGCGTCTCCACGCGCTCCTCCAGCGCATCGTCCCCGCGGGACGATCCATCCATCGCCAGGTTCGCGGCGAGATGGATCCACGAGAATTGCGCCGCGGCTACGGCCCGGCGCTGGTGAGTTCGCTGGTCGAAGAAGGTCTGCGTGCGCATCGTCACCGCCGCGAGCAACCCCGCCAGTTCGTTTTCTCCGGCCGCGGATTCCCCGGCGGCCTTGATCTGATCGCTCACTTCCTGCAAAACCCTCGTGCGCCTGTCCGCCAGCGCCTTCTCCAACTGGTTGTGCAACCGCTCCACCGCCGCGTCGAAATCCTCGTCGGGCGAGGGGGCGCGCTCGGGCAAGAGTCCCGTGCGGCGCTGGAGCCAGGCGGCCGCCTGAGCCGAAGCCCGCACCCATGCGGCTTCGTCGGTAAGCGAGAGCAGATGATTCCGGAGTTCCCGGGTCTGGTCCGGGGCGAGCAATTCGCGCGGGACGGCTTTGGAATCGATCGCCGCCGTGGCGGCGGCCGCATCCAGGAGCGCGCGCGGCGTGAGTTCCCCGCCTTTTTCTTTCGCTTCGATCTCCGCCCCTTCCCACGCCGTCTCGAGCGCCTCGCGGTTTTCGCGCTCCCATTGCCGCGCGTGCTCGGAGATACTCTCCATCTGTTTGTCGAAGGCCGCGCGCAAATGGATTGCTTCCTCCTCCAGCGCCCGGGCGGCCAGGTCGACGATCTTCTGCAGCCGCTGGGTGCTGGGTTCCTCCATCAACTCGTCGATGATCACCCGGTTGGCGAAGGAAGGCCGCACCGATCCGTCGGAAAACCGCATTGTCGGCTGCACGTCCTCCAGCCATCCAATGAGCTTCCAGGGTTCCTCGTCTTTCTTTGAAAGCTCGATGTGGCGGCGGATGTCCTCCGAAAGCATTGTCTGGATGTCTTCGGTGAGATCGTCCTTCTCGTAGATGCGCTCGCGCATCTCGTAGACCTTGGCGCGCTGCTTGTTCAGCACGTCGTCGTACTCGATCAGGTGTTTGCGCACGTCGAAGTTCGCGCCTTCCACCCGGCTTTGGGCCTGCTCGATCATCCGGCCCACCAACCCGGATTCGAGCGGGACGGCGTCGTCGATGTGCATGGTTTGCATCATGTTCGACACCTGCTCGCCGCCGAACCGGCGCATCAGGTCGTCTTCCATGGAAAGGAAGAAGCGCGAGGAGCCGGGATCTCCCTGGCGGCCGGCGCGGCCGCGCAGTTGGTTGTCGATACGCCGCGCTTCATGCCGCTCCGAACCGAGCACGTGCAGCCCGCCCAGCTCGCGCACCTTCTGTTCCTCGCGCATGTGCTTGCGGAAGAATTCCACTTCCGAAGCGTAGACTCCGATCTTCTCCGCGTCCGCTTTTTCCAAAAAGCTCAGCCGTTCAGCGTTGGTTAAATTATACGGATCGTTCACCC
>JBEKDW010000010.1:0-18474 GCA_050014155.1 Anaerolineales bacterium | reverse complement strand
GAACATGGAACTGGGGTTCCTGACCCCGCCCTTGGGATTGAATCTGTTCTTATCCTCCTACCGCTTCAAAAAACCCATGGTGGAGGTCTACAAGGCCGTTCTTCCCATGCTCGCAATGTTGTACGCCATGGTATTGTTAATCACTTATGTTCCATTCCTGACCACCTGGATCCCACAATTATTGGGACGTTGATCTTTCAACGTGGATCCCAAGGGCTCGTCAACTCCGGCCCTTTTGTTGATCCTCCATGGTGGCTCGGACGACAACCCCTCAACTGTCCGCTATAATGCCCTACATGTCTTTCCTTCTTCCCAAACATATCGGCCTATACACCGACCTTTACGAGCTCACCATGGCCTACGGTTTCTGGAAATCCGGGATGGCGGATACCGAAGCCGCGTTCCATCTTTCCTTCCGGGAAAATCCATTCGGCGGCGGGTTCACTATCGCCTGCGGACTGGAACACGTCTTGGAGTATCTTGCCGATTTTGCGTTCGACCCGTCGGATTTGGAATATCTTTCCGGAATCCGCGACCGCAAGGGGAAGCCGATGCTGGAGCCGGCGTTTCTCAGTTTCCTTGGCGGTCTGAAGCTGGCTTGCGACGTGGATGCGATGCCGGAAGGCACGGTGGTGTTCCCTCAGGAACCGCTCCTGAGAATTCAGGGTCCGCTGTTGCAATGCCAGATTCTGGAATCGGTCCTCCTGAATATTTTAAATTTTCAATCGCTGATCGCTACCAAGGCGGCCAGGGTGGTCCTGGCCGCGGGAGGGGATCCCGTTTTGGAGTTCGGCTTGCGCCGAGCGCAGGGTTTCGACGGCGCGCTGGCCGCAAGCCGGGCCGCCTACATCGGAGGTTGCGCGGCTACCTCGAACGTTCTGGCCGGGAAGCTCTTCGGCATTCCCGTCGCGGGAACCCATTCCCACAGCTGGGTGATGGCGTTCGATTCCGAGGAGGAGTCCTTTGCGCAGTACGCGCGCATCCTTCCCGACAATTGCATCTTCCTGGTCGATACGTATCAGACGCTGCCCGGGGTTCGCCACGCCGTGCAAACGGCGAAGGAACTGCGCGCGCGAGGTTCCGAGATGGTGGGTATCCGTCTGGATTCCGGGGATCTGGCCGCCCTCAGCCAGGAAGCCAGAAAGATCTTGGATGAATCCGGTTTTCCAAAAGCGCAGATCGTCGCCAGCAACGAACTGGACGAACAGATTATCGAAAGCTTGAAGCATCAGGGCGCGAAAATCAACCTGTGGGGCGTGGGGACCAAACTGGTGACGGCTTTCGACCAGCCGGCGCTCGGCGGAGTGTACAAACTCTCGGCGCTGCGCAAGAATGGACGGGATTGGGATTATAAGATGAAGATTTCGGATCAGGCGGCCAAAACCTCGACGCCGGGGATCCTGCAGGTCCGGCGGTTCCGGCGCGGAGGGGAGAACTTGGCCGACGCGATTATAGAGGAAGGGACAAGCCGGCAAGGCGAGTGCGTGATCGTCGATCCGGGCGACACCACGCGCAAGGAAACTATCCCCGCCGACGCCGAGCACGCCGATCTGCTCCTTCCCGTCGTGCGCGGCGGGAAGGTGGTGTATCCGGAGGTGGACCTTGAAACCATCCGCAAAAAAACGGCCGAGAACCTCGCCGCGTTCCCTTCCGGAATCAAGCGGTTCATCTACCCGCACCGATACCCGGTGGGATTGGAACTGGGTCTCTATCGGAAGAAATTGACGATCGCCCTGCGGAATACGAAGCAGCATTCGGAGGCGAAAAAATGAACGCTCTGATCCTGGTCGACATTCAATACGATTTTTGTCCGGGCGGATCCCTGGCCGTTCCGGAGGGCGACGAGATCGTTCCGATCGCCAACCGCCTGCAGAAGAAATTCGATTTGATCGTGGCCACGCAGGATTGGCACCCGCGCGGGCATGGCAGCTTTGCCAGCACCCACGGTAAACCGCCGTACGAGGTGGTCTTCATCAACGGTTCACCGCAGACTCTCTGGCCGGATCACTGCGTCCAGGGCACACACGGCGCGGAATTGGTCGCAGCGCTGGATAGGGCCCGCATCGCGCGGATTTTTCAAAAAGGAACCGACCCGCGCATCGACAGTTACAGCGGCTTCCTCGACGCTGACCATAAAAACTCCACCGGCATGGCCGATTTCCTCCGCGCGCATCATGTCAACCGGGTCTACCTCGCGGGGCTGGCCACCGACTACTGCGTGAAGTACACCGCGCTCGACGCCGCGCAGTTGGGGTTCGAAGCGTTCGTCGTCCAGGACGCGTGCCGCGGGGTCAATCTGCATCCGGGCGACTCCGAGGAGGCAATCCGCGAGATGAAAGTGGCGGGTGTCCACATTGTCCGCAGCGCATCGAACCCGAAAACCAGAAAGGGTGAGAAGAGGTAGTCTCACCCGAAGTGTTCCTGATACAGACATCGTCAGAAAGCAATTCGGTCTTTCCTATAGGCTCAAGGGCCGGAATATTCAAGAACCCAACGGAAACCTCCAAGGAGCGGCCGGGCAAATCACACAAATAGCGAGCCGACCGAAAAACCGCCACGAGATTTCTGGAAATGAGAAATTTCCACCGAGCCAATCCCCATCGGCCAACATCGGAGCCGGTTGCCTATCCGGATGGCGATCGAATAATTGGTTTGCGGAAAATGAATGTCGAAGGGGCAGACGAAGCGCTCGATTATCGTGCGGCCTGCTGGACTTTGCCGGTCGCTTTTTTATTGAGAAAGGGGAGTACGTTTTGAAAAATGCTCAAGAAAAGACGGGATCGCCATGCAAAGAGCCCAGGCAGCCAACAGGCATAGGATGGGTTCGATGGGGATTCGGAACCGAGCGTTACTAGCAAGGCCCGGGATATACATTATCAGAACGCACGGAACCACTAGCAAGGCCAGCGCCATCCATTTCCTATACCAGAGAAGTTGCAGAATGCTGATTGCTGAAAGCAGGTAAAGCAATCCATAGAACACCGATAGGATAACCGTGACAAGGAGTATCTCTGGCCGGTTAATGTTCGAAATTGCTGGGGATAACTCCCCATTGGTCAACGAGTCCGAATTTATTATTCCCGGTTCGAGATACATAATAAAATAGGAAGCCCCTGGCCGAAGACCATTCAGACTGTTCAGCGCGTTGAACCAAATTCCACGGAGCGGATCCGCAAGCAGCATGCGAATTGCCGCAGAAGACATAGCGTCGGATTCCTCAACTTCTGTCGCGGGGTGCAATCCTGTTTCAGCCAGGTATTGCTGGTAGTACCGGCTCGCAACATCTCGTGCTTCTCCAAGGTTTAAGCCATCCCGCCATGCGATATATCCGGCAGCGTTGTAATATAAAAGGTTCCCGCCCTGAACTGTTGCCAATGTCGGGTTTCCGAAATTGAGATAGTTGCGATAGAGCCATGGGGCGATCACCGCCGCAACCATAGCGCTAAACAGCGCGCATTTTGCTATGGCACGACGCCACCCGATGCCAAGGCACAAAGCGGGGATTAGGGATGGCCAAATGAAAATCCCGATGGGACGGATCAGAATAGCCGCTCCTAATAGTGCTCCCCCAAAAGCCGAATACACCAAGCGAGTTTCGGTTAATACAAGCAGGAGAACCAAAAAAAATGCAGTAAAGAGAATTTCGGAAAGAAGGAGTCCGGCGAAGA
The DNA here is from genome assembly GCA_050014155.1 of Anaerolineales bacterium. Lineage (GTDB taxonomy): Bacteria > Chloroflexota > Anaerolineae > Anaerolineales > RBG-16-64-43 > FEN-1073. Next base: position 14,806 of record JBEKDW010000010.1, on the reverse strand, counting down.
TGGCCGGCAGCGGAGCGATCATCCAAAGCACACATCCAATAACCCCTATGCGTAGGGAACCCAACACTTTTTCTCCCAATCGGACGATAACCAGGCCGGTAACCGCATGCAACAGGGATTGCGCAAACACAACCGCCAGTGTTGAGGAACCGGCGAGGAAGAAAATCAGCGCCAAGAAAAGTGGATATCCGGGAGTTCGAAATGCGTCAGGTTGAAAGGGGGCGGCGGAAGAGGGGGAGAAGACCCCGTGCTGGAATAGGTTGATCCCGAGTTGATAGTAGCCGGGTGCGTCCCCTGGCGGGATAGCGCGCGCGGGATTGGCGAACGCCAAGAAAAGCACCGGCAGGCGCAGGAGGAATCCCAAAAGGAACAAAACGAGATACCTGCGCCAGGCGGCGCTTCCCAAAAAAGAAATACCGGAACGAAATATTCTCTGCATGGATGGGTGGATATGCTGCCGAGCCGATTGTGCGGTGAGAGGTGAAAAATCTCCTGTGCCGATTTAATTCCCCTCGCGTCAATTTTCCTATGGGAAAATGAATAAAATTTCCGAAAAGCTCGTCAACCCGCAACCAATCTGATCTTGTGGCAATCGCAATGTTTGCCAATTGTATCCGAATGGAACACTTCGAGCAACTATCTGATCGCACAGACCAGCCCGTGATCCGGCCGTATCGTTTGTCCGAATCGTTGGAATTGAAAAATATCGGACATCGTATCCAAAAACCCATTGCCCACTGAAGGTGTTCTGGATACTACTCGCCATTTTTTCCATCTTTATTTACTTTGGTTTTCTTTCCGTCGGGAAAGATCGGCATCCATTTCGCTCTTGCGTTGATAATTCTCCTGCCGAAGAAGTTCATTTGGATCATCACCCCGTAGACCTAGTGACGGGAATGGTTTGGATGTGCGGGAGTCAACGCACCGGGTTTGATTTAGTTTATTTCCGTCTATCGATGGTTTGAGATAACTTCCTGACCATAATCCCCGGTCCGTTGGAGAGAGTTGGCGCTTTTTTTCGCCGGGTCGCGGAGACTGGAGACCAGCCCGGAAAACCGGCCGAGAGCCGGTAGATTGATCGCAACTCTCCCCGATAATCTTGATACAATCTCCCCATGCCACCCATCCGCCTCGTTCACTTCGCCGACCTGCACGTGGGCATGGAAAACTACGGCCGGCTGGACCCCGCCACCGGAACCTCCTCCCGCACACGGGATTTTCTCGACCGGCTCGACGAAGTGGTCGATTACGCGCTCGACCACAAAGCCGACCTGGCGGTTTTCGCCGGGGACGCCTTCAAGACGCGCGACCCGGAACCCACCCAGCAGCGCGAATTCGCCCGCCGAATTAAAAGGCTGGCCGAAAAAATCCCCACCCTGCTTTTGGTGGGCAATCATGATCTTCCCGGCTCGGTCTCCAAGGCCACCAGTCTGGATATTTATCATGTACTGGATATCCCCAATGTGATTGTGGGATACAAACCCGATTATCAGGTGGTACAAACGGCGCACGGCCCGGTATACCTCGCCTGGATGCCGTACCCTTCCCGCAACCGGTTGCTCCTCGACGAGGATTACAAGGGCAAATCGCTCCCCGAGCTGGAGCAGATCCTGCGCGATAAAGTCACCCAATATATCCGGGAACTTTCGGAGCAGGCCGCGAAACAGGATGCGCCGCGGATATTCGCCGGGCACTTCACGGTCTCCGGCGCGGCCTTTGGTTCCGAGCGCACGGTCATGCTCGGAAGCGATGTGGCCGTGATGAAAAGCGCGGTGGCCGAGACGGCGTGGGATTACGTCGCGCTCGGACATATCCACAAGCATCAGAATCTCACCGCGGGGGAAACCGGACTTCCGCCGGTGGTATACGCCGGGTCGCTGGAGCGAATCGATTTTGGCGAGGAAAACGAACCGAAGGGTTTTTGTTTCGCGGAAATTTCGCGAGGCAAAACCGAGTGGGAGTTCGTCCCGGATCGCGCGCGCCCGTTTCACACCATCCGGGTGGACGTAAAGACCGAGGATCAACCCACTCCGGCGGTGCTCGACGCGATCGCGTTACGCAAGGCGGAGATCCGGGACGCCGTCGTGCGAATCATCATTTCCATGACCGGCGAACAGAGCGACTTGCTCGACGAACGCGCCGTACAAAAGGCGGCCGAGAGCGCATCCCACCTAGACATTCAACTCGAAATACGCCAGGAAGTCCGTACGCGTCTCGGCACCGATAGCGCCGAATCGCTCACCCCGCTGGAACTGCTAGGCCGCTACCTGCGTGCTAAATCCGTCGCAGAGGATCGAGTCGCCGCGTTGCTGCAAACGGCGGAGGAGTTGATGAAAGAGGACAATGGACTGTAGACCATCGACCATGGACCATCGCCGATGGTTCATAGTCGATCATTTCTTACTTGATTTACGGTCCATGGTCTTCGGTCGGCGAGCTTTTCGAGGGCCATCCTTAGCGGCCTATGATCAGGTTTTTCCATGGTCTATGGTCAATGGTCTATGGTCACGTTCCGTGCAGGAAAAAACAAAATGACAGAAGGGTCAATCCTAAGCATCGATGATTCCCGTTAAGCTCGAGCTCCACAACTTCCTCGCCTACCGCGATCCGGATCCCCTTAGCTTCGAGGGAATTCATGTCGCCTGCATTTCCGGCGAGAACGGCGCGGGAAAATCCTCGCTGTTGGACGCGATCACCTGGGCCTTGTGGGGCAAGGCGCGCTCCGCCTCGGCCGACGATCTGATCTATCAGAACCTTCGCGAGACGCGGGTGGCCTTGGAATTCGAGATGGGCGATGCGCGCTACTTGGTGATCCGGCAGCGCAGCATCGAAAAAAAAACCGCGCTTTCGCTTCTGGAACTGCAGGTGTGGGATCCGGCGGGCGGGGAGTGGCGCGGCCTATCCGAGCCGACTATGCGCGCCACGCAGGAGCGCATCGACGGACTGCTGCATTTGGATTACGAAACATTCGTCAATTCCGCGTTCTTGGCGCAGGGACGGGCCGACGAATTCACCGCCAAACCGCCGTTCCAGCGCACGCAAATTCTCGCCGCCATCCTCGGGCTGGACCGCTGGGCGCTCTTCGAGGACCGCGCCAAGGAAAAAATCCGCCAGAGCCGCGAGAAGATTCAACGCGTCGAGGAGCGGCTCACCGAGATGGAGCGAGAGCTTGCCCGCCGGAGCGAGTATGAGGAGCAGTTGCGGCAGGCCGAACGGGATGCGGCTTCCAGCGCCGGGAGCCTTGCCGAACTCGAAGCCTCCTGGACGGCGATCGAACAGCGGCGCGCGGCTCGGGCCGAACTCGAGCGCCAGGCGGAGGAAGCCGCCCGGCGCGAACAGGCAGCCGAACGAGAATTAAAAGAAGCGCGGGCCGAACTGGACGCTCTCGGCAAGAACGCCGACGATGCGGCAGCGGAAAAAGAAGCAGCCGATCTGCGCGCCCGGCGGACGGCACTCGCCGCGCGGCAGCCGGAGCTGGAGCGGTATCTCTCGCAGATCCGCGAGCTGACCGGTATGGCAGGCCGGCTGCGCGGTGAAAACGACGCACTTGCACCGCAAACCGAACCGCTCAAGAAACGGCTGGAAACGCTGGAAATCTCCACCGCGCCGGAGTGTCCGACCTGCGGCCAGCCGCTCACGCCGGAACACCGCAAACGTGTAATGGAGGAACTGGCGCGCGAAATCGAATCGCGCCGCGAAAAATTTAAAACCAACGCCGCGCGCCTCAAGGACCTCGCCGCAGAGATCGATGCCCTGCAAAAGGACGCCTCTGCTTTGCAAGCCGCATTGCAATCGCTTCCCACCCTCGAACGGAAACTGGCCGAAGCGGATGCCGCGCTCGGGGCTGCGAGCGGCGCGCGGGAGAAAATCCCAGCCGCGCAATCCCGGGTAAGCCGGTGGCAGAAGACGCTTGGCGATGAGAACGCCGCGCGGCAAAAGATCCGGGATCAAATGGGCGAGGCCGGCGCCGGATTGGCGGACGCCGAAAAATTGCGCATCCGCCTGGATCGGGCGCGGCTCGAGAAACGCCTTGCCGACGAACGGGTGGGCGGCGCGCGCCAGACTCTGGTCGCCCTCGAGGAAATCGCGCGCCAACGCGAGGAGCGCCGCACGGAATTGGAAGCGGAGCGGCGCGGTCTTTCGGTTTTCGAGGAGCTGCGCGAGGCGTTCGGCAAGCGCGGTATTCCGACCATGGTCATCGAAACGGCCGTCCCCGAGGTCGAACGGGAAGCCAACCGCCTGTTGGGGGAGATGAGCGGAGGGAGGATGCGGTTGCGCATGGAGACCCAGCGCGAGACCAAAACTGGCGACGCGCGCGACACGCTCGAGATAAAAATTTCCGACGAGCTCGGGACGCGCGCTTACGAGATGTATTCCGGCGGGGAAGCCTTCCGGATCAACTTCGCAATCCGCATCGCCCTCTCCAAGCTGCTCGCCCGCCGGGCGGGATCCCGACTGCGGGCGCTCTTCATCGACGAGGGCTTCGGCACGCAGGATGCCGCCGGGCGCGAGCGGCTGATCTCCGCCATTCAATCCGTGCAAAACGATTTCGACCGGATCCTGGTCATCACGCACCTCGACGAACTGCGCGACGCCTTCCCCACCCGCATCGAAGTAACCAAGACCGCCGGCGGCTCGCAAGTCCGCGTGGTCTGATGCCTGCCCCCGTAAACAAAACACCCATCGGAGCGATTCTTATTCGCTGGTCCCGACGCCGGAACCGGCATCTTCCCTGGCGAGCCGCGCGCGATCCATATCGCATCTGGGTCAGCGAGATCATGCTGCAGCAAACGCGCGTGGAGACGGTCATCCCCTATTACCGGTCTTTTTTAAATAGATTCCCCCGCGTGAGGGATCTGGCACGGGCTGATTTACAAACCGTTTTGAAGATCTGGGAAGGACTTGGCTATTACGCGCGCGCCCGGAATCTGCACCGGGCCGCAAAGCAAGTTGTCGCCAGTGCGGATCGTCGACTCCCGGAAAGCGCTTCGGAGTGGAAGCAGCTTCCCGGCGTTGGAAAATACGCCGCGGCGGCGATCGCCTCGCTTGCGAATGGCGAGCATGCGGTTGCGCTCGACGCGAACGCGCGCAGGATCCTCGCGCGGATCTACGCCTACCGGCGGAAAGTCCGGGATGCGCGCGCCGAACACGATCTAATGGAACGTTTCCAAAGCGCACGAGGCAGGAGTGCGCCGGGAAATTTCTTCCAAGCGATGATGGACCTTGGGCAGCTTGTTTGTCTACCGCAGCGGCCGTTGTGCGCCGAGTGCCCTGTGACTTCCCGATGCGAATCCAGAAAGCGGGGGATCCAGAACCGGCTGCCGGTGAGGGCGAAAGCGGCGTGCATTCCGCATTACGACGTCACGGCCGCAGTAATTTTGCGATCGGGCAAGGCGCTGTTGGCGCGCCGCCCCGAAGGGAAGATCCTTGGCGGGATGTGGGAATTTCCGGGCGGTAAACGCGAACAGGGTGAAAGCCTGCCGGCTTGCCTGCGACGCGAACTACGCGAGGAACTGGGCGTGGATGTACGTGTCCGGGAAAAGCTCACCGTGGTGCAGCACGCGTTCACTCACTTCCGGATAACCTTGCATGTGTTTTTCTGCGATCGGATGCGCGGCAGGCCGCGGCCGATCGGCGTCGCGGAGGTGCGCTGGGTGGGTATTTCCCGGCTCCGTTCGTATCCGATGGGCAAGGCCGACCGGATTGTTGCCGCCCAGATCGCCGATCGATAAATTGATTTTTCGCCAATAATTTTCCGTCTGTACTGGAGCCGGGATCTCACCATGATCCTATCGGCATCCACAATCATCCTCCTACATCTAACCTATAGGGGGACGCAATAGTTCTAATAACCATGCTTCGTGGAGGTTATGTGGTGATTTTTTGGAGGTTTTTCCAGGAGACAAACCGTATAATCAATAAGTACCGGTCGCAAAGGACCCGGGAGCATAGTTGGGCACAGGATCCCTCCGGCTGCGTTCATGGTTCCCGATTATTCCCGACGGCGGGTTGATCCGGGGAGAGGCGGATGACAATACGATGAAATTCAGCACCGTCGCCTTCAACGGCGGCTTCGGAGTCTGGGTGATGGGCGTCGCCGCCGGGAATCTCGTCAGCCAAAATAAAATCCACGACAACGGAGTCTTGGGGCTGGCGATCGATGAACCGAAGGTCATTCCGAATGATGTGTTGGATGGTGACAGCGGAGCCAACAACCGCCAGAATTACCCCGTCCTGACCTCGGCCGTCATCCAGGGGAGCGACACCGTCATCCAGGGATCTCTCGGCAGCGCCGCCGGCACGGCCTACACAGTCGAACTATACGCCAATGACGCCTGCGATCCTTCGGGTTATGGGGAAGGGCAGCGTTTTATCAAGGCCGTCTCCGTAACCACAGATGTAAATGGTCTAGCCGCGATCAATACGACATCCTCCTCCGTTGCGATCTCTACCTCGATGTTTATCACCGCCACAGCTACCGATCCAAACGGCAACACGTCCGGATTCTCCCAATGCATTCCGGTGACCCAGGCGCCCACCCCCACACCGGCTCCCACATCCGGCGGAATGCAATTCAAACCCTCCGTATACCCCAGTGAGTTGTTTTACGGAGGTTGTACGCCCGATCGCGCGGACATCAGCGTCGAGGTGCTCAATCCGCCGGAGGAAATCAGCTACCTGCTCCTCTTCGTCCGCCTGGTGGACCAAAAGACCGGCGCCGCGGGCCCGTGGAGCGAGGGATTGAGCATGTCGATTTTGGGGAAAAACAAATTCCTATTTTCGCTATTGGCCACCAAGGTTCCGGATTACGACAAATTCGACAATGCCTGGCTGCAATATCAATTCGTAGCCTACAATAAGAGTCAAAAGGAAATCGGACGGAGCGACGTATACGGGGATGTCGCACTCCGAAAGTGCGGCGGAGCGGGAATTACCCCAACCAAAAAGCCAGGCATGACGGGATAATATTAGAAAAGACAAATAGGCCTCCCTCTGAATGAGGGAGGCCTATTGATTCGGACTCCGTGCTATTGAAGCGATCGACGAATTCGAATAGTTAATCCCTTACATACACCCGCGGCATGCGCGCGCTGATTCCGGTAATCACTTCGTAATTGATCGTTCCCCAGCGTGCGGCCACTTCCTCGGCCCGGATCTCCTCCTCGCCCTGCCGGCCGATCAACACCACTTCGGTGCCCAGCGAGGCGCCCTCGGGCAGTTTGACCATGCACTGATCCATGCATACGCGGCCGATTACCGGAACACGCTTCCCGTGTAGCAGCACGACGTTCGACCGGTTGCGGCGCCAGCCGTCCGCATATCCCACGGGGATCACACCCACCGTTTCCTCTCCGGCGGTGTGATATTCCATCCCGTAGCTCACGCCCCACCCCGGAGGCAGCACCTTGCAGGACACCAGGCGCGCTTTCCAGGATAATGCGGGGCGGAAGGATGACGGCAGACGAACTTGGGGAGAAGGGTGGACGCCGTACATGGCCAGGCCGTTACGGACCATATTAAACCGCGCTTGCGGAAACGCCAGCGTGGCGGCGGAGTTGGCGGCGTGAATCCACGCCGGACGGATGCCTATCCCCTGCAACGCTTCCAGCGTGGAGGAGAATTTTGCCAATTGGGATTCGGTTGGGGCCGGGTTTTCCTCATCGGCGCAGGCCAAGTGGGTGAACACACCTTCCAGATGCATCGACGGCATGGCGGTGATGTTGCGCGCTAAGGCGAGGGTCGGTTCGCCCGGTAATGTACCCAGGCGGCCCATTCCGGTATCCACCTTCAGATGCACGCAAACCGACCGGCCGAGGGCAGTGGCGCGCGCAGAATATAACTCCGCGGACTCCTGGCAATAGACGGTCAAGGAAAGCCCCGCGGCGATGGCTTCATCCGCTTCCTGAGCGGTGACCATCCCCAGAACGAGGATCGGCGCGGCGATGCTGGCTTCGCGCAACACGAGCGCTTCTTCCGCGCAGGAGACCGCCAACCAGGAAGATCCGGCGGCGAGCGCTGCGCGCGAAACCTCGACCGCGCCGTGCCCGTAGCCGTTGGCTTTTACCACCGCCATGATCGGGACGCCCGCGATCGTGCGAAGGGCGCGCACATTATCTTCGATGGCGCTGAGGTTGATTTCAATCCAGGTGAAGATAGGAGATTTGATCAACGATGTGCTCCCCATAACCCCGGAGAATTCCATCGACAATGGTTTCCGGGTGATGAGGGCCTTCTTATAAACGAATTTACTTTGAATTGCAACTGAAGGCCGTCTTCTCCTTTTGAACTGCTCTTGCCAGGAGCGGGAATCTACGCCAGGAGCATTTTGTCCTATGGGAGGAAATGATCTGGCATAGAATATGCAACAGGAACCGATAACATAAATCGACCGTCTGGAGATAATCAAGACGGGCCGCCGCCCCGGAGTCCGGGACGGGCTGCAAAGGAACCGCCGGTACACTCAAATCGGACGCCCGGTATATAATAAAGCGGTGCGATTTGGGGCGATGGCGGAACTGGCAGACGCAGGGGACTTAAAATCCCCCGGGGCAACCCCCCTTGTGGGTTCAATTCCCACCCGCCCCACAAGGAAGGAAGAGATCAGCCCCCGGGGATTTCCGGTTCCAAGCAGGCCGGACGGTCTCTGGAAAAAAGGAGAGATACGATGAAAAAAACAACCCGCAACCAAATCTGGGCGGCTGGTATTCTGGCAGTGTTTTTGGGAGCGTGTGCCCTGCCGATGTCGTCCACCCCGACGCAATTCGTGTTCCCCACCCCCAACCTGACGATGACGGCGCTGTTCCAGATTCCGCCGACAGCGACCACGGGGGCTGTGGCGACCGTCGCGCCAGCGACGGCGACGCCGGGGACGCCAACGGTGACCCCTTCGCCGACGGCCTCTAATTGCACCAACGTGGCACAATTCGTCAGCGAAACCATCCCGGATTTGACGTTAATCAATCCAGGTACGGCTTTCATTAAAACCTGGACACTGAAAAACACGGGCACCTGCACCTGGGGAGCCGGCTATGCCCTGGTGTTCGACAACGGCGATCAAATGGGCGGCCCCGCTACCGTGCCACTCACAGCGAGCGTCCCCCCCAACGCGCTATACACCTTCACCGTAAATCTCACCGCGCCTGCAACCAGCGGCCAATATACGGGATTCTGGAAGCTTCAGAGTCCGCAGAACGTGCGGTTTGGGATTAATGCGCCCAACCAGGATTTTTGGGTGAAGATCACCACAGTTCCGCTCGCTCCGCCTGTTCCGGCATGCAACGCGCAAAACCAACGGCCGGGCGCCAACGGTTCCCTGATCGAGGCGTACCAAACCGGCGGCACCCCGCCGACGATCGACTGGAGTTTAATCAGCGCCCAATGGGACATGCCACTGATCAATTCCGTGACCACGAAGGTCTTTGGCACCACTTCAGAAACTGCACAGTTCTCACTAAAATGGGATTCCGAATATCTCTATATGGCGGTGCAGGTCACCGATGGCACGCTCAAGCAGGATACGTCGCAGGGCGCCGATATGTATAAGGGCGATAGCATCGAAATCCTCCTCGACACGGATCTCAAGGGCGATTACTGCGACACCGGAATGAGCAGCGACGATTATCAGTTTGGGATCTCCCCCGGATCCGGGGCAACCTCTCCGGCGTCGTATTTGTGGTATCCGCTCAATAAATCGGGTTCCAAGGTAGTCGTCGCTTCCGCCAGCCCTTCTCCGGCGGGGTGGGCAACACAAACTGGATGGGTCATGATTGCCAGAATCCCTTGGAATATCTTCGGGATTACGCCCTCCGGCGGAGAATACTATGGATTCGCCTTCTCCGTATCCGACGACAATCATCCCAGCGAGAACGTACAGGACGGCATGATTTCCACCGCTCCCAAACGCCTCTATCCCTCCAACCCAACGCTTTGGGGAACAATGGAAATAGAGGTCAAAACCGGACCGTAAAGAGAAGTATCTGTTTTTCAAAAGAGGCGGACATTTTGCCCGCCTCTTTTTTTAAAATAGGGGAGTAACGTATGAGATGCATATCCGTAAAATGAGAAACAACAACGGATCCGGTTCGCCACGAGGTCACCCAGGAACCTCCCAGTATTGCGACATCCCAATCGGGATGGCAACTTTTTCCCGTACCATGCGTTAGCGCCTGCCGGTGGCCCGATATATAATGGGGCGAGAAATCCTTCGGTGCGCCGGAAGTCGAAAAAGGCGGCGAACGCGCGCCAGGCGCCAGATTCCCTTATCGGTCGAATTCCCTCCGCGATGCTGGAAACGCAACCGCCTTCCTCTCGCTGACCGGATGGCCTCATCCAAAGGTAGAGATATCATGAAAAAAATTACCCGTACGTCAATCTTGGCGGGGTTCATTCTGGCAATTTGTCTCGGGGCATGTGTCCTGCCGGCGCCGGTGAGTCCAACGTTGTTTGCCTTTCCCACGCCCAACCTGACCATTACCGCGCTCTTTCATAATCCTCTAACACCGACCGCATTGCAGTCGGCGAACCCTCAATCGCAGGGCGGGGGCACCGCGTCCCCCGCGCCATCAGCCACAATTTCGCCCACGGCTCCCGATTGCACCAATGGGGCGATGTTTGTGAGTGAGACAATCCCGGATGGAACGCTTATCGCGCCGGGATCGGCGTTCATTAAAACCTGGACTTTGAAGAATACCGGCACTTGTGCCTGGGGCAGGGGTTACGCGCTGGTCTTTGACCATGGCGATCAAATGAAAGGGCCGGCTTCCATACCGTTCACGGCAAGCGTTCCTCCGAATGCAATCTACATCTTCTCGGTCAATCTCACCGCTCCATCCGCCGGAGGTGTCTATCAGGGATTCTGGAAAATTCAAACTCCGCAGGGCCTGCGGTTCGGCATCGAGTCCGACGGAACCAAATTCATCTGGGTGAAAATCACGGTCGCTCCCGCCAGCACTTGCACGCCACTGGACCTGCGGCCGGCCGAAAACGCAACACCGGTCTCGGCCTACTTCACCGTCGACCCGCCCAAGATCGACGGCGCGCTTACCGATTGGGGTAACTCCCTCGGGTATTCCGTTCCCAATATAGTTTCCGGGAAAACGGAAAACACGGCGCGGTACGGTTTGCGCTGGGACAAAGCTTATCTCTACTTTGCGGTGAAGGTGGCGGACAATATATTTGTTCAGGAGACGAGCGGGGGAGCCAACATGTATAAAGGGGACAGCGTGGAAATTCTTCTGGACGCAAACTTGAAAGGCGATTATTGTGATTCTACAATGAACGACGATGATTATCAGTTGGGTATTTCACCAGGTTATCTGCAGAATCACGCCTCGGCAGAACAGTCGGCTTATTTATGGTATCCGATCCACAGCAAGGGTGCGCGGAGTTTTTCCATTTCAGCCAACTTTACTTCCACACCGGATCCGGCCGGGTGGCTCCTGGAGTCGCGGATTCCCTGGAGCGTGTTCGGGGTGTCGCCCGTCGGCGGCGAAACGTACGGATTTGTTTTCTCAGTATCCGACAACGACCACCCCGCCACCGCCCAGCAGGACGGGTTGATCTCCACCGTTTTAAAACGCTCGCTTCCATTCAATCCCATGAATTGGGGAACACTCCAGATATCCTTATAGGCCGACTTGGCAAATCAAAACGGAAAAACCAGGGACCCCCGCGAAAGCCATCCCTGATTACGACCTTGAAGATTCCGAGATAGTTAAAATAAATTCCCCTTCCTTCAGAGGACCTTTCAAGGACGATGGAAATGCCGATCGAAAGAATAACCCTTTTCTTTAAACGATCTATTATTAAACCGTGTCTCATCATTGCCGCGCTGGGATGCGCGTGCTTGGCCTATGCGTGCGCGGGAGATTCCATCCGAATGATCCATCCGGCCGCCTCATGGATCCTTTGGATTTTGAGTACTACCCTAATTATCTTCGCCACCTATCCATTCGGGCACAAAAACTCCATGGACTCCCCCTTTCTTCCTGCCCTTCGGAAAGGGGAATTCATCGCCTTATTCTTGTTGTTTAGCATTGCCCTTTTTTTACGGCTCTTCCGGATTGGCAGCATTCCTGCATTCTTCTCGGGGGATGAGGCGAGTGTGGGGTTGTTTGCAATCGATATTGTAGAGGGGAAGATGAATAATCCATTCATAACGGGATGGTTCCACTTCCCCTCTTTATTTTTTTTCCTTCCGGCTTCGACAATTGCCCTTGGAGGGCGCACGATTGAGGTTGTGCGCTTACCCGCGGCGATTGCGGGCGCGTGCACCGTGGTTGGCGTTTTTGGGTTGAGCCGGTCGTTATTCGGCCGGATGACCGGATGGTTAAGCGCCATTCTATTGGCAGGAATAAGCTTTCACATCCATTTTAGCCGGATAGGTTTAAATAATATTTGGGACGGATTATTTACGGTCTGTACTTTATTATTCTTCTGGAAGGGATGGAAATCAGGAGATCGGAGATACTTTCTCATCGCGGGTGGGTTCTTGGGTCTAAGCCAATATTTTTATGCCAGCAGTCATATCCTCCCCGCGATAATTCTTTTATAGTTGGTGTGGCAAATTGGCCTACGGGATGCATCCTGGAGGAAAAGACTTCCGGATGTGGTCCGAATGGGATTGGTAGCGGGTGTGATTGTTCTTCCCCTGGCATTGCATTATGCGAGCCGCCCGGATGAGTTTTGGGAACCGATGTCGCGCGTCAGTGTGATACCGGATGTGCTTGCGGAGATGCAAGTCAATCCTTTGACAGGCTTATTCCCTCTGATTCTAAACCTTTACAAGGCAAGCATGGCGTTTATTGCCGTGCCGTTAACCTCTTTTTATTCCCTGCAACAACCGCTCCTACCGCCGCTCTGGGCTTTGGGGTTTGTGGCAGGCGTTGTCATCGTGGTCATTCATTCTGCGAACGACCAAAATCGGTTCCTGGTTGTGTGGGGGTTGCTGATTGTGGGAATGAACGTTGTTTCGACATATCCCCCGGCGGCTCATCGGTATATTATCGCCGCTCCGCTCGCGGTGATGGTAATCGCTTTGGCGTTAAGCAAGATCGCAGAATGGGTGGAAAAGAGATGGACGATTCGACTATGGGGATATGGATTGGTGATTGGCGTCGTGATCATTGCTGCGTCCATGGATTCCCTTTCCTATCTCTCTTCGATGGGGCCGTCGGCCAATCTCTACCAGGAGGGCGAGCCAGATATCGATTGGAATTCCGTCATTGCAATTTCCATGACGAAGGAAATAATGACCTATCCGAAGGATACGCAGATCGTTTTTTTTGGCGCTCCTCTCATGTGGTACCACGGATTTGCGCAAATGCAGTTCCTGGCTCCCCAAGTAATTTCGTATGATGTGGAAGCCGGGGGTTCCACTCCCGCCCTCCGCCGTGGCTCCGGACAACCCACCCTGTTTATTTTCTTGCCCCATCGTATCGACGAGATGGCCTCGGTGGAAAATCAATACCCGGGGGGTACTTTTCGAAGGTTTTTTGATAAAGATGGAAAGTGGTTGTTATTTGTTGAATATGGAATTGCTTCCCCTTAAAAGTAATCATTAAATTTTGTGTCGAAAGGGACGGATAATCAGGTTGGGTGTCCCCTGTTCAAATCTGAATATTTAACACTTGAGTTTCAACGCCGCTAACTTTCCGGCCTCAAGTACCCAAAGTTATAATAAATAAATCCGCCCGTAGTTTCCAATATAGCCCGGACAGCGGCCCCTCCCCAGCGGTTCCTGCTTGAATTACCCTCAATCGACGTGCCATCATGTAGGTATGCATTTAATCCAGTGAATTGGAATGCTGCGGATTTACTTACGATTTCTCATCAAAATAAAGTTGAATCGTGATAATGACGTATATGCAATGACCGTCTTTTGGGTCGTTATATGCAGAGTGCGAAAAATATTAGAACAGCACCGACGCCAATTCGTCGCGGTACGGACGCGTGAGGGGATCGTCTTCTCCGAGCAGCTCCAACGCGGCAAGAAAAACCCTGCGCGCATCGTCGTTGCGATAGTGTTTATCGCGCCGAAGGAGGCCTAACAATCCGTCGAGCGCGGCGGGAAAGTTGCCCCGCCCAAGCAAACGCCCCACTTGCAGATATCCGGCTTCGATCTCGTCCGCCGCGTGATCTCCGCTCGACGCGGCTTCGGCCAGAAGCGCGGCCAGCGGCTGTAGGTGCTGCGCGGAGATCATTTCGGTTCCGGCGGGGAATCGCCCGATCTGTTCGAGCGCCGCATTTCCCTTCCCCTGCCAGAGCAGCGCTTTGATCAAGTAGAGCGCGGCGGTGCTGCTGGCACGATCCAGTTCCAGCGCGCGTCGGGCCGACTGCTCGGCCTCGCTCCAGCGCCGGGCCGTAAGCCAGCCGGCGGCTTCCGACACGGCCTGTTCGGCGGGACCGGGCGCAAACTCGCGAAGAAATTTTCGCACCGCTTCCTCCGGTTGGGCGCCAAGCAATTGCGCGACGACCTTCCCCCCTTGGAATGCCTTGAGGATCGGGATGCTTTGCACGCCGAACCGCGCCGAAAGCCCCGGGTTGTCATCGACGTTCAGTTTGGCCAGGCGGAAGGCGCCGGCCGCTTCGACCGCCAGCTTCTCAACCGTCGGGCCGAGCAGGCGGCAGGGCGCGCACCAGGGTGCCCAAAAATCCACCACGACGGGAATCTCCATAGAGTATCGGACGACTTCCTGTTCAAAATTGGATTCGGCGACTTCCAAGATATCCGCATTCATGGTTATTTCCTAATATGAAAAGATAGCCGACGCCCCTATTCACCGTTCTCGTCCGCGGCGCGCGACGC
>JBEKDW010000009.1:0-18873 GCA_050014155.1 Anaerolineales bacterium | reverse complement strand
CCTTCTTTGCGGCCGCGGTGAGATCGCGCACGATCTCGACGGCGTCATCCGTCGGGCGGAAGCGGTGGCTCCCTATCCGCTCTTTGCCAAACCGGCCAACCTCGGTTCTTCGGTCGGTGTGACGCGGTGCGCCAACCGCTCCGATCTGGTGGAGGGATTGGCGGAAGCGGCGCGGTACGACCGGCGCGTGTTGGTCGAACGCGGCGTGGATGCCCGCGAGATCGAAGTGAGCGTGCTGGGCAACGAAACACCGCAGGCGTCCGTACCGGGCGAGGTGATCCCGAGCCGGGATTTCTATTCGTACGAATCGAAATACGTCGACGGAACCTCGAAGCTCATCATCCCGGCCGACATTCCGGCGGACGAGGCGGCGCAGGCGCAGCATATGGCGGTGGAAGCGTACCGGGCCATCGACGGCGCCGGGCTGGCGCGGGCCGATTTCCTGCTCGACCGGAAATCGGGGGAACTGTATCTGAGCGAGTTAAACACAATGCCGGGCTTCACCAGCATCAGCATGTATCCAAAACTCTGGGAAGCCAGCGGGATCGCCTATCCAAAACTGCTCGACCGGCTGATCGAGCTGGCCATGGAACGGCATGCGGACCGCATGAAAAGCGAACGCAGCTTCCGGAAAAATTAGCTCTTCAGGGAAGATGACGATGCGAAAGCAGGAGACAACGTCCAGAGCCGAATTGTTGCGCCGGAAACGGGAGAAGACGCCGCGGAATTTGAATTGGCACTCCCGGACGGCGGCTCCGCGTCCGGTGCCGCCGCGGCCGGCGTGGACTGTCCAACCGCGGGGCGCGGCGACGCGCGTCCACCGGGTGTACAGCATCGCGCTGGAATCTCCGGGCGTCGAGGTGCAGTTCCCGGCGCTTGTGGTTTCCTTTTCTCCGCGTAGCTTGGCCATCCTCGTATCGGGGTTGGCTTGCGCCGGATTGCTCTTCATGCTCACCGGTCCGATGTTCCGCGCGGAATCCCCGCAGATTGTCGGGCTGCAATACATTTCCGCCGACGCGGTGGACGAAGCCTCCGGGCTCAACGGGAACAATCTCTTCCTGATCTCGCCGGCCGGGGTCGAGCAACAAATTCTCAACCGGATCCCGGCCATCCGCAGTGCGCAGGTGAGCATTGATGTTTCTGGCAGCGTGCAGGTGGGGGTTCGGGAGCGGGAACCGATCCTGCTCTGGACGCAGAACGGTTCATCGTACTGGGTCGACGCCGACGGTGTGTTTTTCCCGGTCCTGGGCGATCGCGGAGATCTGGTCCGCGTGGACGTGCAGGACAAGGGTCCGCAGATCGCCTTCGACCGCGCGCCCGATATCGACCCGGACGTCGTGATCCAGGCGCTGCAATTGACGCTGGTTCTGCCGTCCGGCACCCGTCTTTTGTACGACGTGGACCACGGATTGGGCATGGCGGATATCGACGGTTGGACGGCGTATTTTGGCACGACGGGAGAGATCGACCTGAAGATGGACGTCTACCGGCGGTTGGTAAGCGCCCTGTCCTCCGAGGGAATCCGTCCGGCGTTTGTGAGTGTGGAAAATCTTCGGCAACCATTTTATCGCCGGTAAAAAAACCGGCCAGGATGCAAATCGGATGAACGTGAATTTGTACACCGGGATTGATGTAGGCACGACGAAAATCTGCACGCTGGTGGCGCAGGAGCTGGAAGACGGCTCGCTGCAGATCATCGGCGTGGGGATCGAACCGTCGAAGGGATTGAAGCGTGGTGCGGTGGTGAACGTGGAAGAAGCCGCCCGCGCGATCGCCGCCTCGGTCGACAAGGCTCAGCGCACCGCCGGATATGAAATTGCTTCGGCGGTGGTCAGCTTGGCCGGGACGCAGGTCTCGTCGATCAACAGCCGCGGCGTAGTCGGCGTGCAGGGAGAGCTCATCTCGGCGGAAGACGTCAACCGGGCGAGCGAGGCCGCGCGCGCCATCGCGGTCCCCTATGACCGGCAAATCGTTCACGTCCTTCCGCGCGGGTTTGTGGTCGACGGGCAGGAGGGAATCCGCAACCCGGTGGGTATGCACGGGATGCGGCTGGAAATGGAAACCCACATTATCACCACCTCCTCCACAGCACTGCGCAATCTGGCCCAGTGTGTGCAGATCTGCGGGGTGGAAGTGGAAGGGTTCGTGCTGAATCCGATCGCCTCGGCCGAGGCGGTCCTGCAGGACACCGAACGGGATATGGGCGTGGCCGTGGTGGATATCGGCGGGGGGACGGCTGACCTGGCGATTTACCAGGAGGGAACGGTCAGCCACACGGCGGTTTTACCGGTAGGCGGCAATCACGTCACGGCCGACATCGCCCACGGGTTGCGCATGCCCACCGAAGTGGCGGAATCGATCAAGCTTGCCCACGGACACACGCTCGCTTCCGAGATCACGCCCGGGGAAAGCTTCATGGTCCGCCTGTTCGGCGAGGAGGCTCCCGTCCAGGTTCTGCGATCCGACCTTGTATCGATCATCCAGCCTCGCATGGAGGAAATTTTCTCCATGATCATGCAAGAGATCGACCGGGTGGGCATGTTGAATTATCTACCCGCGGGCATGGTCCTTACCGGAGGTGCGAGCCGCCTTCCGGGCGTCCGTCTGCTGGGGAGCCAAATCATGGGCATGCCGGTCCGCGTCGCAGGTCCGACCGAGCTCAAAGGCCTGGTGGATCAATTGAACAGCCCGGCATATGCAACCAGTGTCGGATTGCTGCTGTGGCTTCGGAAAGAAGTTGAGGGGATGAGCGCTGTGCAGCCTGCCCAACGCAAGGGACGGCGCCGCGAAGGAACCGACATCGGTAAAAAGATCCAGGATTTCATCAAGGCCATTCTAAAGGGAATGGCGCCATAGTAAATGTCCGCGCGGCGGAGGAGCCGTGCGGGAGATCCATCGCAGACCGCGGAGGATCGGGGGCCGGATGGATCGAAAGAGATCCGAAACTATATTCCAAGGAGGATCCATGGCTACGGTACAAAAGTCGGAGACGTTCGCTCGTATCAAGGTGATCGGCGTGGGAGGCGGCGGGCAGAACGCCGTCAACCGCATGATCATCGAAAACATTCAAGGGATCGAGTTTGTGGCGGTCAACACCGATGCCCAGGCGTTGCTGCTTTCCAACGCCGCCACGCGGGTGCGGATCGGCGAGAAGCTCACCCGCGGCTTGGGAGCGGGGGGCGACCCGAAGATCGGCCAGAAGGCGGCCGAGGAATCCGCCGACGAGCTATATGAGATTCTCAAGGGCTCGGATATGGTCTTCATCACTTCGGGGATGGGCGGCGGAACGGGCACCGGCGCGGCGCCGATCGTAGCCCAGATTGCCAAGGAAGTGGGCGCTCTCTCGATCGGTGTGGTCACCAAGCCGTTCACCTTCGAGGGCAACCGACGCGCGCATACCGCCGAGGAAGGCATCGCCCGGTTAAAGGAGCAGGTCAACACGCTGATCGTGATCCCCAACGACCGGCTGCTGCAGCTCACCGAGAAACGGGCCAGCCTGCAGGATTCATTCCGGATCGCGGACGACGTATTACGCCAGGGCGTACAGGGGATTTCGGAGCTCATCACCATCCCGGGACTAATCAACCTCGATTTCGCCGACGTGCGCACGATTATGATGGAAGGCGGCGCGGCGCTTATGGCGGTAGGCCGCGCCTCCGGCGAAGAGCGCGCGCGCAAGGCCGCCGAACAGGCGATCTCCAGCCAGCTTTTGGATATCACCATCGACGGGGCGCGCGGCGTGATCTTCAACGTCACCGGCGGTCCGAACTTAAGCCTGTTCGAGGTTAACGAGGCGGCGGCGATCATCAAGGGAACCGCGCATCCGGACGTGAACCTGATCTTCGGAGCGGTTGTCGATCCGAGCATGGGCGATGAGATCCGCATCACCGTGATTGCCACCGGGTTCGAGAAGCCGGCCATGACCCGTAAGCTCGACCGAATTCTGGCACGGCCCAATCCACAGCAGAAGCCGTCGCAAATGACGCTGCCGGCCTCGCCGGTGATGGCCAGCACGGCTGCAGCGGCACGGCGTATTCCGAGCGTCGTCCCGATGGAAGTCTCGGTGCGGTCGTCCATGCCCGCGTATTCGGGAATGGCCGACGCGGAAGATGAACACGAATTACCGGCATTCCTACGGCTGAAGGCCAACCGTCCCTAGCCGCTCCGGACCCTCTTTCGGATAACGATTCGGCCTCCCTGCGGATTTCCTCCGATCCGCGGGGAGGCCTAGGCTTAATAGGCGATGTGTCCCTCCGCGGCGAACATTCGCGGTTTGAGGGACGCTATTTTTTTTCCACCAGGATAAGCATCACCCGGCTATGCGGCCTGCGGATGATTTCGGTTCGCACCGAGAAACCGACCGCTTCCAAATGCCGGGCGAAGATTGAAACGAAATCGCGGGAGGAAGGATTTTTCGATTCCGGTAGCAAATGGCTTGCGATCCATTCCGGATAGGCGGCGGGAAGGATGATCCACCGTCCTCCCGGGCGTAAAGTCCGGTAAACCTCATGAAGCGTTCGGGGATTAAAGATAAATTCCGCCGGGAAGGTGGAAACAGCGCTGGAGAAGAATTCTTTTTGAAAAGGCAGTTGCCTGACGTCGGCCCGCACCAGCACGGGACCCGCTGGCGGGTCCGATAAACGGATAGACCCGCGGTGTGCGCGTCGGGCCTCCCATTTTCGTTTTTTCCTTAAAGCGATCTTACCCATCGCCGGAGAGAGATCGATGGCGGCGACGGTGAATCCCCGATCGGTCATCTCCAGCGCCAGCGTTCCGGTTCCGTGCGCCAGTTCCAGAATCCGGCCGGGGAGCAGGTAGGGAAATACGGATTTCCTCCAGTCCGCCCATTCTCCTCCGGAGACGGTCCAGGCGACCGCATCATAGGTAAAGGCCAGCGGGTAATACAGCAGATGAAATGCCAGACGCATCAGTGTGGAGAATGCGTTCGCCGCCGCCCAAAGTAGATGCGCGCGCAAACCTTGCCGGGGTGGCTTGGGTCGAAGGTCAGGGTATATTCCATCCGACGGTGAAAGGGGCTCAGGCATTGAGTTGCGCGTAGCCACCAAGATGAATCCCCCGGGAAACGAGCATCCCGGGAAGATCCGCCTCGGACAGGAGAGAAAGTTCATAACCGCGCTCTTCCGCATAGTCGCTGATCTCACGCAGCGCAGCATCCGCCAATCCGGGGTGGCACATGATCTCGTTCCATCCATCTGGTAGATCGTTCAAAATCCTCAGCAGATTTTTCATTGTAGCGGTCTTGTCATAGAGGGTTATGTATAACCGATCAACGGTCCGGATCGGCGACAGGCGGATCATTGCGCTGGCTTCCTGGTCGAGAAATGCGGTTACTGTTTGCGGCAATCCGGGAAGAAGATCCGAAATCGCGCCGTCGCAACCAACCGGCGGACGCATTCCAAGATGGTATTCCTCCGCCAGATGGAGGGTTTGTTCCAGGATCCTTGGAGTTAGGTAAGAAACAAAATGGTGGCTGTCGAGGTGATCCGGGGATACGCCAAGCGCCAACAGCGATTCGATCTGGGCGCGGAATTCCTGCCCCACTTCCTCCGGCGAAACGGTATCCAAGCGCTCGAGGAATTCCGCCCGCGAGGGGAATCGGCCTTCTCCGTCGACCAAGGTTGGAATCTTTTCAGGTGGTGTGATCGGACTCCCTACCGTAAGGCAGAGATGTATGCCGATGGGTAAACCGGGCGTATCCCGCTTGGCGAGATCCACCTCGCTCGCGGTTCCCGGCAGATTCATCATCGCGGTTGTGGAGGATAGCGCCCCGCTGGTGAATGCGTAGCGGATTCCCTGGCTGACGCCCGGTGTCAGTCCATAGTCATCCGCATTAAGGATTAGATTTCTCATCGTCTATTCGATGGCGTCTAACTCGGGGTTTTCCACCAGTTCGATCCCCTCGTTGGTCAGCCATTCCGTAGCCGCGGATATTTTTACCGGATCGCCGCCGATCTCCAGGATCAACCAACCTTCCTCGCGGGTAAGCTGGGCCCGGAGGATGTTCACCTCCAGCCCGAAGGAGTTGACCAGGTTGGACACAACCGGCCGGCTGACCAGCGCGGGTGGATAGTTTAATCGAAGTATCGTCACCATAGTATTTCCGATGCTACCCCGCTTCGTCCAGCGGGTCAATCAGAAACCAATCCCCGGCATGGAGGATGGAAATCCACTCTCTGTATCCAACGGAAGAATCCGGGCGTGGCAGCCGGCATTCAGTCGCTGCTCCGGTCAGGAATTTTTCGGGAGATGGCTTTCCCAGATCCACTTGCGCTGTGCCATTGCCGAGGTGTCGTTCACAGTCATCAACCGTTCCACGAACGCCTCCTCTGGATAGGCGCCCTCGATGCGCAGCACTTCGTTGATCACAATCAGCGGAACGGCGCTCACCATGTAGCGGTTCACCAGGTGGGGGAATTCCATGGATTCGACCATGTCCGACCGGATCAAGTCGTTGGCCAGAGCCAGTTTGTGCGCGAGCAGCACGGCCCGCGGACAGTGCGGTCAGGTAGGGGTGGTAAACACCTGGATGTGCACCGGTTCGTGAATCTTTGAAATCTGGTCCAGGGTGTTGGCGGTCAACCCGTGCTGTTGCTTGCTTATCAACAGAAGATCTTCGATCAGGGTGCTGAATTCGTATCCACTAGGAATGCCGTACAGACGGATACCGTAATCCCGCGGTGAGGGGCCGTCATTCATTATTGCGATGGCTGGGATTTTATCCACATGCAATTTTTCCGCGAGCGCCGCATCCGCCACGAAGTCGCGAACCTCCAGGCGGATCTTTCCGTTAAGCGATGCGACCTCTTCGGCCAATTCCCTGTCTTCCGAGCATGTATGACATTCCGGAACGCCGCCGTGTCCCTGGGTGAACATGACCAACCGGACTGGCTGGTCCATTCCCTCAAGGATCTTTTGCACTTCGTTCCGGGTGGATTCGTCCAAGAGCGGCATGTCCCCTCCTTTGGCCGGGCGGTGGTTTCCCGAATATGCGTGTTACGCGGCAAGTGGATAAAATGGATTTACAAATATTATTTTACACCAACCCCTCCTTGATCTCTCCCCATTATGGGGTGCCCTCGCGCTCGCCCTCGCGCGGCGGGGGAAGCGGGGAGCCGGGGCGGGCGAGCGAAGCGAGAGTGGGAAGAGGGGCGTTAAAAGAACGGTTCCTGGGCGGCCCGGTTCAGTCGATCATTGATTGCAGCGCCGAGGCCTTCGGTTGGAAAGTGGTGGGCGAGGATAATATCCACTCTTTCGGCTTCCAGTTCGCGCAGATCGGCGAAGAGGTTGCGCGCGATTTGACGCAAATCTCCCATGGAACCCAGATCCCGGATGATAAAGGGAATAATTTTACGATCGATCCGGGAGCAGACCTCCGTGACGGCGAGCAATCCAATCCGCCGATCGTTGGCGGAAATCCTACGGACATTATCCTGGATAGATGTAAGGATCTCCTCCGGGGTCTCGCCGGGACATAAAACCAACCGAACATTCGGAGCATAGTGGCGCGGTTGACGGCCCGGAGAAGCGGTGATCCGCTCGCCGGGGGATGCGACTCGCACCGGCCCGGCGACCGACTCGAGTTCCTCGCGTGAAATTCCGCCCGGCCGCAGCAGAACAGGGGGTGTTTGCAGCGGATCGAGGATCGTGGATTCGACCCCCCAATGCGTTGGACCTGCGTCGAGGATCATATCGATCCGGTCTCCCAGGTCGGCTGCCACGTGGGCGGCCAATGTCGCGCTGGTATGGGCGAAACGGTTGGCAGATGGCGCCGCGATCGGAATTCCCGAGGCCTGCAGCAGGGCTTGGGCAACCGGATGCGACGGCACGCGGACGGCCACTGTAGAGAGGCCGGCACAGACCTCGAGAGGAAGGGAAGCCCGTCGAGGAAGCAGCAAGGTCAGCGGCCCAGGCCAAAATCGTTCTGCCAGGGCCTTTGCTAGAGGAGACACATCGGAGGCGACCTGCAGCAGCTCGTCCGCGGAAGCGAGATGGACGATCAACGGATCGGAGGGCGGCCGTTGCTTAGCCATGAATATCCTTCTCACGGCGGCCGCATCGAAGGCGTGTCCGCCCAATCCGTAGACCGTTTCGGTCGGAAACGCGACCAAACCACCACGGATCAGACATTCCGCGGCGCGTTGAATTATCTCCGGATCCGGAGCGCGGGCGTCGATGGAAAACAGAGTGGCATAGTTGGAAGGATTCATGCTCTTTGAAGGGATTATATCCGACCATTTGGAAGAAACGGCGGAGGGACTAGTACTAATTGGGGGTAAAATATTTTATATGGCGGGTACCTTACTTCCCCCAAGACAACAGGCTCGGTTTTTCCCTCCCAAACCCCTCGAAGGAGAATTGGAACGATTCCGGCTGCTGGAAGCCATCCAAACCAACATTTTTCGAAAAATTACTCTCCTGTGCGCCGCGCCCGGCTACGGAAAGACGACCTTGGCCGGCCAATTTGCCCGGTCAGCGGATTTTCCCGTCGCCTGGCTGCAATTGGAGGAAAGCGATCGCGACGTCGCGGTTTTTTGCGAAAATCTCCTGACAGCATTCCAATTCGCTATAAAAGATTGGGAAAGTCCATCCGCCGCTTTCATCGGGATGCCCACCGCTACGGAAAAACCCGATGCGCTCGGATCGGGTTTGGCTGGCGCCTTGGACCGGGTGCTCTCTGATTTTACGGTTTTGGTGATCGACGATTTCCATCTGATCGAAGATTCCGCGCCGATCCTGGAATTGATGAACGCGTTCCTCCATGAACTTCCGCCCGCTTTGCATCTGCTCCTGATCAGTCGGCATGTTCCCGCCCTGCGAATTACACCGCTTGTCGCCCTGCAACAAGCGGCTGGTTTCAGCGAAGAGCATTTGCGGTTCACCCCCGCCGAAACACAGGAATTGTTTGTCGTCCGCAACCACATCTCGCTTCCCAAGGCGGACGCGGAGACGCTGGCGGCCTCCAACGAGGGATGGGTGACCGGAATCCTTCTCAGCAGTCATTTGTTGTGGAAAGGTCTTCCTCTCGGCGGGGGGATTGCCGGACGGGACCAGGTATATCACTTCCTGGCCAGTGAAGTTCTGGAGCAGCAGCCCGATCTTCTCCGACGCTTCATGCTGGAAGCTTCGGTATTGCATGAAATGGATCCGTTTGTGTGTGATTTTGTTCTGGAACGCAAGGACAGCCGTTCGATGCTTGGCGAACTGGATTCGCGCCGGTTGTTCGTGGTTACTTCCGAGCAGGAGCAACCAACATACCGCTTCCATAATCTCTTCCAGGAATTCCTGCGAAGCACGCTTCAAGAGCGGAAACCCTCGAGGTACAAGATCCTGCTGGAGAGATCCGCCGAATGGAACCTCAAAAACGGATTCCCCGAGTTGGCTTTTTCCTATCTTATCCAGGCGGAGAATTATTCCCTCGCGGCGAAATTGGCGGAGGAGAATGTCCTGAAATATTATGAGTCGGGCCGTTTTCAAACCTTGCGGGATTGGGCCCGGTCTTTGTATCCAGTCCGTCTCGAAGTCCCGACGCTTTTTGGGTGCGCTGGTATGTCGTACGCTACATCCGGAGACTATACGCGGGCCGCAGAATATTTGGATATCGCCGGGTTGGGACTGGAGCGCTCGCAAAATCCATCACGTCTCAACAGCCTGCAGGCGAGCCGGGCGTGGCTGGCGTACTGCAAAGGGGATTATCCGGTGGGGTTAACCCTGGCTGAGGATCTACTTCGGCGGGGAAAAGCGGGCGGGGTGGAGGTTGCGGTTCTCCGCATGGCGGCATCCCACGCCGGGCTTTGCGTCGATGCGATGGGAAGAACCCACGAGGCGGTGAATTATTATCGACAGGCGTTGGCCTTGTTCCCCGACGGCGATCGGAGCTACGACAAAACGCGCGTGCTTACCCTTTTAGCCAACGCGTTGCACACAGCGGGGGAAACAGCGGAAGCCTACATCTTGCAGCGGCGCGCACTCAGCCTGTGGAAGGATTTGGGTTACCCGGGGCCGATCGCCATTGCGTTGAATAATCTGGCCTATAACCAGCATATGATGGGTCAGATGGAAGAATCGGAAGCATCCTATAACGAGGCATTGGAATGGTCGCGGAAATCCGGCGATAAGCATTCGCAATTGCTGATTTTTACCGGGTTGGGTGATTTGGCAAAAGACCGGGCCGAATTCGCCAAAGCGGCCGGTTTTTACTCGGCGGCGGACAGGCTCGCCGAAGAATCCGACGACCTGATGATGTTGGGGTATGTTTACCGGGCCAGGGCCGATCTCAACCGGAAGTTGAAAAATTTTCCTGCCGCAATGGAATGGGTGCGGAGGGCGGGGGAACTGGCGGAACAGAATACCCCGGCGGTCAAGGCGAGCGACCAGGTGTTCTGCGGCGCGGTCTTGGATGAAATGGGGAATCGGAATGAGGCGGTCGACTGTTTGGCGCAGGCCGTGGCGATTCTGGAAAGGGAAGCTGCTCCCGCGGTGGAAACGGCCAGAGCGCGATTTCTTCTGGCGCGCTCCCTGTTTCGATCGGGATTAGTCACCGATTCGGAAAGCTCGTTGCGGGCGGCATTCGATCTGGTGTATGGCTGCGGGTCCGACCAGACCCTGGTGCGGGAAGCGCCGGGTGCTGCCGATCTATTGGAGGGATTCCTCACCCATGCAACCATGGGCGGGTTGTGCGGTTCCCTGTTGGACCGTGCAAGGCGCCAAACCGCGCGGGAGAATCGGGAAACCACGGAAAACAACCCGACCGAAACGATAAAACTATCGGTTAAGGCCCTGGGCTCACTTGAAATTCTCTGGTCGGGGAAAGAGATTCAACGGTCGGCTTGGGTTTCCCAAAAAACGAAAGAAGTTTTCCTCTTTCTTGTGGATCGGGCTCCCGTGGATAGAGATGAGCTCTTAACGACCTTCTGGCCGGAGATGCCTTCCGGGCGCGCGCAGGCCAACCTCTACCAGACCCTATACCGTATCCGCAGGGCGATTGGGACGGACATCCTGGTTTTAAAAAATCTGATTTGTCGTTTCGCGGAAAACATGTTGTTGGATTACGACGTCGCATCCTTTGAAAAAGCGGCACGGCAAGCCTTGGCCGTCCCGATTACCGACCCCCAGCGGCTGCCCAAATTGGAAAAAACCGCCGAACTTTTCCAGGGCGAGTATCTGAAAGATGTTCCCGTCGGTTGGGCGGGACAGCGGCGGGAGGAGATCAATCAGATATTTCTCACCCTCGTTCGCGAACAAGCGGATGAGTACTTTTCCCTCTGCCGGTATGAAGACGGGCGGACCATCGTCATGCGCGGACTGGCGCTCGACCCGTACCGGGATGAACTCCACCAACGGATGCTGCGAATTCTGGCAGCGCTGGGAAGAAAACACGAAGTGGTGGATCATTATCAGAAATATGTCTTTTTGTTGAGGAAGGATCTGGGGTTGGATCCACCCGCGGACACCCGTTCCCTGTACGCCAGTCTTATTGTTTAATATTCGCTCTCAAGAAAATGGAATGGGTTCCCAATA
Organism: Anaerolineales bacterium; assembly: GCA_050014155.1. Classification (GTDB taxonomy): domain Bacteria; phylum Chloroflexota; class Anaerolineae; order Anaerolineales; family RBG-16-64-43; genus FEN-1073. The sequence goes on along the minus strand of JBEKDW010000009.1, from coordinate 7,335 downwards.
TCCTTCCCAGTGCCCAAAAAACCATCTCCGAAGAAAATTATCCATAATGGAAAGCGGGAAGGGTAGGGATCTACTATTCGATTTCTTTTATCCGTTGTGAAAGTGCGGTTCAAAACGAACCCCGGAGATTGACGAAAGAGAGGCGCCTGAGCGGCTCTCTTTTTATTTAACCCGGGTACATCCCGTCCGATAGAAAAAGTAGGCGGATCGAGATCTGAACGAAGGACCTGTGAGGGGTTTGTTGAGGTGTAGCGCCTACCATGAAATTGGAAGTTAGAGGGGCGCTATATCTCAAAGGAGGCCACAATGTTCCAGACTTTTTCCGCCGCAACAATCCGTTTTTCCTGCCCGCCGGGGGCTCCTCCTCCGGGAGGAGGTGGGTGGTTCTAACGAGGCTACCCGAAGAGGATCCAAGCAGACAGGATGTTCTATTTCTTTTCCGAGGAGTTGTTAGGGGATGAGTGAAGCCGCTATACAACAGATTATCTGCCGGGCCGTGGTCAGCGAGCGGTTTCGCGATCGATTGCTTGGAGCGGACCGGGAGCAGGTCCTCCGCACTTCCACTTTGGACCAACGGGAACGGGAAGCGTTTCTGGCAATTTCCGCCCAGACAATCGAGGAATTCGCCGCCGGGGTGGAGAGGGCAATGCGGAGTTGGAAGCGAGGGGCGAAGAGGAACCACTGCAGGGAGAGCCTCCCCATTCACAATCCGATATCGATCGACACACCCGGCCGTAAAGGCTGACGAACCCCTCACACGGAAAGAGGGTACGGGGGACATGGGTGGTTTCTGATGGACCTTGAAACGGGACAATGCTGATGAATGAACCCTTGCTTGAAAAAATGGGGGGAGAACGGATCTGCAGGATCTGTGGATACCTCGAGTGCGAAGTCTATCGACTTTTCTGTCCGCGTTGTATGCTGCGCGATCGATTGAGTTCACTGGTCGCCGCGGTAGATACCTATAGCGCCGCGCAGTATCCAATGGATCCACCTCCGCCGGTTAATCCCGTTCAAGGCGTTTCGATATAAATGCTCGTCCATACGCCATCCCGCATTTCGGGTGCAACAAAGGTGGGTGTGATCCCGTGGGAACGCCCCGAAAAAGAAAGATGGCAGTTCGTCCCTCAGGGCGCGTCACCAGGGGGTGGCGCGCCCGATCGTTTTTTCATCCGATAATGGGCTCAATCATGCAGGAAGAAAAAACCGCCTTTCACCTGGTTTCCAAACCGAGAAGGACTCCCGTGAAGGTAAATCCGAACAGGGAACCTGCCTCTTTGCATCCGATTACCGGTGAGGAAAAAAAGGACGGACCGGTACAGAAGCTGCTGACGGATTCCGCGTTGGAGGAGTTGGAGCTGCAGTTGCAGAAACCGCTCCGGCTGGCCGCCGTGGATCTCGGTGGGATCGTTACCCGGGGGGTGACGATGCTCTCGGCAATGTCCGCCGAACTTGGGGTGCTCCTGCGAATCCGCATTCGGGGTGACAGCGTTCCGGTTCAGGGGGATTTCGAAAAAATCCAACGGTCGATTAATGCGCTGATTATCCATCTCCTTACGATCTCCCAATCCCAAGCATGCGTCACCGTCATCGTCGAGAGCCGGATGCAAAACGGAAAGCGGGGGATGTACGTCCGATTATCCGCCAATCATGTGGTCGTGCCCTGGAAATCGGACTTGGGGGCGAATGATGATTTCGCCAATCCGGGGGAAGTAACGGCCTGCCGGCTTCTTCTGGAAAAGAACGGGGGGAGCCTGTCGGTTCAATCGGAAGATGACGAGGGGCAAGCCTTTTTGGTTTGGCTTCCCCTAAAAGGACCTCGCGGGAGATAACCCGTGGGGAAATATTGTTCGACGTATTGGTTTTATTCTTTTTTGATGAAAAAATTGAGACTATAGCGCCTGCTTTTCCCATGTTTCCCGCAATAAGATGGCATCCTGTTCCAGAATCGGGCTTTCGCAAAGGATCCGGCCCGCGCATCCGGAGTCTGCCAGGGCGCGCAGAAGTGGTCCATAGTTCAGGTCGGCTTCCCGGAATGGAAGGTGCTTGCGTTCCCCCTTGGCGGTATATTCGATCCCGGAAAGGTGGATGTGCATTTTGCGCAACGCGTCTTCCCCCAGGGCTGCCCGCATCGAACGCAGCGTCTCCATCCATTCCTCGTAACTATTAAGGCCTCCCGTCCGGGCGTGCAGGTGGGCGAAATCCACACATGGCAGCACACCTTCCACTTCCTGAGACAGGATGAGGATATCTTCCCACGAGCCGAGCAACGCGGATTTTCCCATCGCTTCCGGCCGAACCAGCACGGGATTGTGCTGCTTGCGGAGTTCCTTGACGCAGCCTTTTAACCGCGGAATGGCTTTCTTGAGTGCCTCCTTCGGTTCGCGCCCGAAGTAGGATCCGGGATGGATGACGATATCCGTCGCGCCCGCCAAATGTCCAAACATGGCGGCATCCATGATGCGTTTGCGGCTCTTAGGCCATTCATCGGAATCGGCGTTGAGGTTAATGAAATACGGGGCGTGGACGCTCAGAACCACGTTATTTCGTTGGGCTTCGGAGCGGATCGCTTCGCAGGCTGCGGGGGAGATTCTGACCGAACGGACCCAGGCTAACTCGAGCGCGTTCAAGCCGAGGTTGGCGATTCGTTGAATGCCGCCGACAGTCCCTCCAGGTTTGGGCGGGGTGGACAGCGGACTACCGACGGTTCCAAAGCGGAAAGAAGGATTCATTGGATAACCCCTCCCGAAAGGAAGATCATCTTTGGCGCTCTTCTCCTCCATTACAACCATTCGCTTGATGGGAGAGCCCAACGACCGCGGAGTTAACCCGCAACCATGCCGCTTTATGGCTGGACGCCGAATACGGGCTGCCAGGGACTGTTGAAATCTTCTGGTGATTCAATCAGGGTGAACTCCAGCCCAATTTAATCGCAAGCGCCGGTCCCAAAATCAATACGCCCACCAAAATGGCCGCCAGGGCGGCGATGATAACCACGGCGGCTTTTACATCCTTTGCAGTTTTCGCCAGAGGATGATAGGTTGGGTTAGCCAAATCCACAACACTTTCCAGTGCGGTATTCGACAGCTCCGCCATCCAGACCAAGCCCATTGCGAGAATGATCAAACACCAGTGCACTGTATCCAATCCCACCCAGAAGCCGACCAGTATCACCAGTAGCGTTGCGAGAAGATGGAATTGAGCGTTACGCTGGGTTCGCAACGCATACCACAATCCGGAAAACGCGTTGCGGAAAGAGGAAATCAGATTGGGGGATTTTATCGGTTGCATGGATTTTTAGAAAAGCAACTCCTTTAGAATTTTTCTTTGGGCCTGCCACATGCGTTTTTTGTGGAAGGGAGTGTCGTGATCATGCCCGAGCAAATGCAGGGTCCCATGGACGGCCAGCAATAGGACTTCCTGCTCCAAAGGGGCACGACGGGATCGGGCTTGTGCGGCTGCCCGCGGCAGGGAAATGGCGATCTCCCCCAAATGAACGATGCCCGTTTCCGGATCGATGCCCCGCGAACCGAACGAAAGAACATCCGTCGGTCGGCGAATCCCCAGGAAGCGTACGTTCAGCGATTCCAGTGTTTCATCGGAACCAAGCAACATCGAGACGGAGCAGGCTTTCCGGAAAGCTTGCTGCTCCAGCGTCCGCCGGATCGCACGCCGGACGGCGGAGAGCGAAACTTTCTGCGGAAGCCGCGGCTCACGGCGAATGCGGATGAACTGCCGTGGGTCAGGGCTTGGTAGGGGCGTTTTTACTCGGTTGTTTTTTTTCATCTTCCGGATACCGCAGGCGGATGTGGATCCTTCCCCGCAACGCATCGGCGAAGGCTTCACGGATGATCTCCACGTCATGCAGCGTTAGGTCGGTTTGGTCGAATTGGCGCTGTTCCAGTCGGTTATCGACGACTTCGCGGACCAACGTCTCGATTTCCTCCGACGTGGCGGGGCCAACCGCCCGGAATTTCGCCTCCACGCCGTCGGCCAACATGAGAATGGCTGCTTCCTTGGAACGCGGACGCGGCCCGGGGTAGTGGAATTTTCCCTCATCCACCTTGTCGGGATTCCCCCCGGCGGCATTCAGCGCCAGCCCATATTGGAAATTCGTTCGCAAGGTGCCGTGATGTTCGATAATGAGATCCCGCACACGTGTGGGGAGATGATGTTTGCGCGCCAGATCCAGTCCATCGCGCGTGTGTTGGATGATCAGCTTCGCGCTGGCTTCCGGATCGAGCCGGTCGTGCGGATTGCCCTCGGGTCCCTGGTTCTCAACGAAAAATTTCGGCTGCGCGGATTTTCCGGCGTCATGATAAAGCGCGCCGACCCGCAGGAGCAGTGTATTGGCGCCGATCCGCTCACCGGCATGTTCGGCTAGGTTGGCAACCTGCAGGCTGTGCTGGTAGGTCCCGGGCGCTTGAAGCAGGATCTCGCGCAGAAGAGGATGATCCGGCCGGGAGAGATCCAAAAGCTGTAGGTTGGTGGTGATATCGAAAAGATTCCCGACCAGGAATAGCATGCCCAGCGAAAGGGTTCCGGACAGCAGGCCGTTGGCCAGACTGCTCGCAATCAGGGTCAGGATTCCGATCAGGTCGCTGGCCGGCATGGAAAGCCGGATGATCAGCACAACCATCGAGCCGGTGACGCCGGCCGCTATGCCCGCCAGGAAAAACCGAACCGGCTTCTCGCCCTTGCCCAGGATCAGTACGGCGGCAAGGCAGCTGAGTGCACCGTAGAGCCCGATCTCCAGACTATTCCCGCCCATCAGCCCGGAGAAGATGGAAAGCAACATTCCGGTAAGAACGCCCAGCCTCCGGCCATAGGCGCAGGCAATGAGCATTGCCATCGCGGCCACCGGGAAAAGAAATGGAAGCACCGTATGGCCGGGCACCATGATCCGGCCGACGATCAGAAAGGCCAGAAGGATCAGAGAGAAAAGAAGGACGGGTCGCAGCCCGCGGGTGATCTGCGGATGAAATTGGGACACAAACATCGAGAGCAGCACGGTCGTCAGCACAACGGCCAGAATCATGCTTGCAGCGACCCGCAGGTTGAGCGATTCCGTGGTCAATCCGAGCATGAACACGGCCTCCAGATCGTCTTCTCCGACCACTTTGCCGCGGGGAATGACAACCTGTCCCGTGACAAAACTTCGGGTGACCGGAGTGACGTTCGCGGAAGCCTGTTCCCGCAAAGATTGGGTGGCGGAATCGTTGTAAAGACTGTTTGGAACGACGAGGTTGCGCACCAGATCCGTCACGAGCGAGGCCTGGTTTTCCGGAAAGGAAAGGCTGACGTAATTCGGAATGGAGTTAATAATGGTCTGGAGCTGGTCGGGTCCGATCGGCTGCCGCATGATCCGCTCCAGAACAGCCTGGGATTCCTGTTGCACAATCTCCCATTCCGGATCGCTTAGCTGCAGGATCCGGGTGGCCGTGTCGGTCGGCAGATTAACCTTCGACAACTGTTGCAAATCGGCGAGTTTTTCATCCAGGCTGGCATACGGATTGATGCGGATGTTGGTGATGTAATCCAACGCCGCCTGCAGAGTTTCTGCTTGCTGGCGCGCGATCAGCGGATCGGGTGGATTGTAGACCGGGGTGACCAGGGCCGCCGCCTGGTCACGTGCCTGCTGGGTGAGAATCTGGCTGACATAGGTGCGCGTCCGCGGAGCCAGCACGTCTTGGGGGGAGACGTCGCCCAATTGCAGACTGACGGTGCGCTCGCCGGGAAGGATGGGCAGGATGAGGATCAGCGCCGCAAATGCGGCGCTGGCAGCGACTACGACGGCGATGGGGATCCTTCCGAGGATCGACCGCCAGCGGGGAACAGATTCGGAGGAGGGAGAAGAGGCAGTCATAAGCGGCAACGCAGCCTGCTCAATCCCCAAGCAGCTTGCGGATCGTCTGGCTCACTTCGCGGTTGTCGGCGCGGCCCTGGGTTTTGGGCGAAACCAGCTTCATCACTTTGCCCATGTCAGCCGGAGTGGAGGCGCCCGCTTCTGCGATCGCCTCACGGATGATCGTCTCCAATTCCTGGGCTGTGAGCGGTTGGGGGAGGAAGGATTTAATTAATTCTAATTCGGCGCGCGAGTCGGTGGCTAGATCCTGCCGGCCGGCTTTTTCCGCTTCACCCACCGCTTCCTGCCGGGTCTTTACTTCCTTCTGCAGAATCCCCAGCAGTGCAGGTTCGTCAAGCGCGCCGCGTTTTTCCACTTCGGCCATTTTGACCGCCGATAGAATCATGCGGAAAGTGCGTTTCCCGACCTCGTCCTTGGCGCGCATGGCTTCGTTCAAGCGGGTCTCAAATGTCTCTTTGGTCAGCATACTTCCTTTTCTTTCCGAGTAAGGGATGTGATGTTCATTATATGTTTGCCCATGCGGCGGGTCAAACGGTTTGTTGTGTTCCCGTGAATTTAAGGCTGAATTACAGTGAATTAGTCCCGCCAGCCTCAAGCAGCCGGATTAATGTCCCTGGTTTTTCAAAGAATTCCTTTTGCAGGGAAGGGTCTTTCGCCAGCCCGGTCAAGGTTTCGGTCAGCAGACGGTTTACCGGGACGGTGATCCCGAGGCGCTCACCTTCCCGTACCACGGCGCCGTTAATCCATTCCACCTCGGTTTTTCCGCGCCCGGAATTCAGATCGAGATAAAAGGACGGCATCTTTCCACCCCGTCCTCCGACGACGGCGCGCGCCAGCAGCGGTTGCGCAAGCCTGCGAGGGAGGCTTTTCACGGCAAAGGCCAGCATCCTTACCGGTGTTCCCGGAAGATCCACCACGTCGATTCCGCCTGTGCGCATCACCTGCAGGCATTCGCGCAGCATCTCCCGTTCGAGCTTGAAAAGTTGCGGATCGGAAAAGACGGCCCGCGGGGTCATGCCCAGGATCGCCGACGAAGCGTTCGCCGTCAGATTAGTGAAAAGTTTCGACCATTTCATCGCGCGCGCCACGGGGTATAGCTTTGCATTTAATCCGGCGTGGTTCATCGCATCCGCTAGCGGCGCGCTCAGCGCGTGCCCCGCCGCCAGCCCAATCCCGCGCTTGCGCTCCAGGGTGATTTCGCACGTGCGCCCGCGTCCGACCGCGCTGGTCACCGTGCCGGCGATCACGCGTCCGGAGCCGAATACACCCTCCAGCACCGCCTCGTTCTCTACACCGTTTTGCAGGCAAAGCGCTGGTGGGAGCCGCCTGGCGAGCGGCCGCAGCGATTCGATCGCCGCGCCGGTGTCGTAGGATTTGATCGCAAACACCGCCAGGTCAGGCGTGACGTTCATCGACATAGGCGGCCGTTACCCCGACAGCGCCTTCACGGCGGTTATCTTCGCGGGCGA
>JBEKDW010000008.1:0-19600 GCA_050014155.1 Anaerolineales bacterium | reverse complement strand
GGAACCCATCAGAAAGAATGCTTCCGGCAAATCGCGGATACCGGAGAGCATGGGGATTTCCTTCCCCTCGTTGGTTTTTACGGTGATCATATATTCCGTGGAAATAAGCGAATCCCGGATGAGTTTGGCCGGATCGACCTCGCCCGAATACGCCATCGCGTCTCCGAGCTTCAGCATTCCGGCCGCGATCGCCGCCCCGGCGGATCCTTCTTTCGCCGGATTATCCATCACCTTGATTTGAAGACGGACGATCTTGGCAAGAGGAATCGTTTGCTGCGATCCGGTCAGAGGGGAAAGCTCCATACGCCCGCCGGATATCTTAACCACCGGAACAGCCGACTTGCGGGTCATGACGGTGGTTCCTTCGCTGTCGGTCTCCATGAGGTATTGTGAATCTTTCTGAACCGATGACGGTATCCCAAGAATGGGTTTCGAACTTCCCGGTTCGTAAAGCAGCGTCAGACCCCCGCAATACCGGCAGACGGTATATCCACGGCGCTTGTCCTCCGGCCCGGCGGTTAATTCCGCGCCGCATCCGTCGCAATGCAAACCTGTCAACGGAGTTTCTTTCGGCGAGACGGGCAAAGGTCTGTCTTCGCGCGCCGGAAGTTTTTCGTCTCCATACACGGGCAGGTCTAGAATTCCCAAGTCCGCCTCGAGCGTTTCCTCGATATACAGCGCGGTCTCCGGGCTGTTGAGCGGCCCGATCAAAGCAATGCGCTGGTCGTCCTGCATCAGCGCGCAGACCATGTAGCTGAAGAAGTTTCTTTCCGCCGATCCAACCATAACCTTGGTGGCCGTGGAATACATCTGGCGGATTGCCGCCGCCGAAAAGGGTTTCATCCCGACCATCGAAGGATACACGGTCCCCTCATCCATTCGCAGCGGGGGAAGTGTTTTGTGCGTGAAGGAAAGGACCAAGATCGATGCAAAGACCGCGATGAATGAGCCGGGGATAAGGATCAGAAGCAAGCTCCCGATAATGAACGCGATCAGATCCTTGCCGAAAATGAGGATCAACGGTACGGAGAGGACCGCCGCTGCGGCGGTGATGCCGCCGCTGATGGCAAGCCCGATCAGCGTGCCCTGGACGAGTTCCGGGCGGTTGATCGCGAGTGCCTTGGTTGTTCGCCGCGCGGCGATCGAAAGGCTGCCCGGCTTTAAGCGCTGGACAACGACTCCTTCCGGCACAGCGGAGGATTGTAGCGCTTCCCGGTATGCCTCGGTTCCCTTGTTGGTAATCCGCAGGACCGTCGAACAATGCGAGCAGACGGCAATTTCTCGACGGATCTCCAGATCGTCCGCGACGACATTCGCACCGCACATGGTGCAATGGATTGTCAATGGCATGGAGTCCTGCCTCCCAATCGAGTTACAGTCTGTCGAATTTTATCTATAAACCGCAAAGCCAAGCAAAATACAATATTTTATACGAATGGCCATCTATTTTGTTGCGACTAGCATCGTTTTTTCGGCGATCAATATCACGATAATGAGTCTGATCGCTTATAAATCCCTTTGGCAATCTCGATTCATTCTTATTTACTAACATTAATCCGTGGATTATATGAACTATGGTCTATGGTCGACGGTCCATGGTCTATTTTCCGCTTCTCTCTCACCGTAATCATTAAATGAAGAACACTGCTCTAATATGGGGATTCACCGTCTTTACCGGGCCTGTTCCTTGCTCTCCCTCTCGGCCAGTTCTTCCTTGGCTCGTTTCACACCTTTTCCACGTTCCTCGGTATTCAGAATCCTCTTGCGGATGCGGTACGCGATGGGTGTTATTTCCAGGAGTTCGTCCTCAGCCAGAAATTCCAGACATTCGTCGAGGCTCATCTGGCGCGGAGTCACCAGGCGCACTTCGATATCCTTGTTCGACGAGCGCATGTTCGTCAGATGCTTTTTCTTGCACACATTCACCGGCAGATCTCCCGGCCGCTGTTGTTCCCCTACCACCATTCCCTCGTAGACTTCCACTCCCGGTCCGAGGAACAATACCCCGCGCTCTTCGGCGTTTTTCAGTCCGAAGTTCGTCGTGGTGCCGGCCTCCCAAGCTGCGATGGAACCGGTGGAACGAGTGGGCACCGACCCGGCCATCGAATCATACCCGTGGAACACGGCATTCATCACGCCGTTTCCCCGCGTGGCATTCAGGAACTGGTAGCGGAAGCCGAGCAGGCCGCGTGTGGGCGCGATGTAGGTCAGCTGCACGCTTCCCTTTTGCGAATCCACCATATTCATCATCTGCCCGCGGCGGGAGCCTAGCATTTCCACCACGGCGCCGACCGTATCGGGGCTGGTTTCGATGTGGACTTCCTCGAAGGGCTCCAGCATCGTCCCGTCCTCCGCCGTCCGGAAGATCACCTCCGGTCGCGAAACATGGAACTCGTATCCTTCGCGCCGCATGGTTTCGATGAGAATTCCCAGGTGCAATTCCCCCCGGCCCGAGACGATGAAGGTGTCCGTTGTGCCAGTTTCCTCCACGCGCAGGGCGACGTTATGCCGCAGCTCTTCGAACAGCCGCTCGCGCAATTTTCGCGACGTTCCCCAGCGGCCTTCCCGGCCCGAGAACGGCGAGGTGTTCACGCCGAAGATCATCCGGACTGTCGGCTCTTCCACTTTGATCTGCGGAAGCGCCACCGGGTTTTCCGGATCAGCCAGTGTCTCGCCGATCGCGATTCCTTCCAGCCCCGCGATGGCGACGATTTCCCCGGCCTCCGCTTTCTCCACCTCCACCCGGTCCAACCCCTGGTGGATGTAGAGGTACCGCGCGCGCTCCTCCAGAATATCGCCGGCGAGGGTCATCCGGGCGACTTTCTCGCCGGCATGCATCTGCCCGGCGAAGATCCGGCCGACGGCGGTGACACCCCGGTAATTGTCGTATCCGAGCGAGGCCACCAGCATCTGCAGCGGCGCATCCGGATCCACCATGGGCGGGGAGATGTGGCGCAGGATGGCGGAAAAGAGCGGCTGCAAATCCGGACCCATTTCGTGGGTGAGGCCGGCCTGCTGCGTGATGGCGTTGGTGTAGATGACTGGAAAATCCGCCTGCCGCTCGCTCGCGCCCAGTTCGATAAACAAATCGAAAGTTTTATTCAACGCGATATCGGGTTCGGCGTCCTTGCGGTCCATTTTATTGATGACCACGATCGCGCGATGCCCCTTTTCCAGCGCTTTTTTTAATACAAAACGCGTCTGTGGCATGGGGCCCTCGGCGGCGTCCACCAGAAGCAGGATGCCGTCCACCATGTTCATCACACGCTCCACCTCGCCGCCGAAATCGGCGTGGCCCGGCGTGTCGACGATGTTGATCTTCACCTGCAGCTTCGCCACCGGGTCCCAAACGCTGATGGACGTGTTTTTTGCAAGGATGGTGATCCCGCGTTCGCGCTCCAAGTCGTTAGAATCCATCACCCGTTCGGCCACCTGCTGGTTTTCCCGAAACGTGTGGGATTGCCGCAGCAGTCCGTCCACCAGGGTGGTTTTCCCGTGGTCGACGTGGGCGACGATGGCGATGTTGCGAATGTCGATTCTTTCCTTAATCATGACCGGCCGGTTTCCTGGATACCACGCACAACGACCCCGGCCGCATGCCGAGGTCGTTTTGATAAGCATATCAAATTTTCGTGCTTACGAAAAGGTTGCGTAAAAAATAACCGGAAAGCCTATTTTCCGAGAGTGCAGCCAGTCCTCGTTTTCAGGACAATCGTTTTTGCGCGGCGCGGACGATCTCCACGTAATCGACTTTGAGGCTCGCACCCCCCACCAGCCCTCCGTCGATCTCCGGTTCGGAGAGGAACTCGTCGATGTTGGCCGGTGTTACGCTGCCGCCGTACAACACGCGTACCCCGTCTGCAACCGCCGGACCGAACGATTCTTTGAGCACCGAACGGATTGACCGGCTCACCACTTGGTTGGCGTCCGGGCCGTGCGCGGCGCGACCTGTGCCGATCGCCCACACCGGTTCGTAGGCAACGATCGTCCGCGCGGATTGTTCCGCCGTGAGGCCGCCATACGCCGCCCGCATCTGGCGCCGCACGACTTCGTCGGTTCGTCCCGCTTCGTTCTCGGACAGTGTCTCGCCCACGCAGACGATCGGTATCAGCCCGGCGGCGAGCGCCGCCTTCACCTTTTTGGCCACCATCTCGTCGGTTTCGCCGAATAGCGCGCGCCGCTCGGAATGGCCGAGGATGACGTAGGCGCACCATTCCTTTACCATGGCGGCGGAAAGCTCCCCGGTAAAGGCGCCTTTTTCCTCCCAGTGCATGTTCTGCGCACCGAGGCCGATCCCCTTTCCTTTAAGAATGTGCGCCAGGGCCGGCAACGCGGTGGCGGGCGGGCAAATCACCCGTTCCACGCCGCCGATCTCCATCAATCCCGGAAGGATCTGGCGCACGAACGCTTCCGCTTCCGCGGACGTTTTGTTCATCTTCCAATTTGCCGCCATGCAGGGAATGCGCTTGCTTATTTCGGTTGCCATTTTGCAATGATTTTCTCCGCTTCTACCCTTAACCAGGGTTGGATATTGGTGTCTTTCAACACCTCATTTAATGAAGTTAACCCCTTGGACGGTTGGCCGGTGATGCACGAGTATTCGGCCTGGATTGTTTTGACGATCGGTTTTTCTTCGTTGCGCGCAAGATTCACCGCATTCTGGATGTAGGGATCGGCATCGTTCGGATTCGCAGAGAACGACGCCAGCCATCGCCCGTACGCCGCCTGCGCGATCGACCATTGCGGAAATTGATTCGCCATTCCGGAGAGCAAATCCTTGCCGTTCGGCGCTTCTCCGACGTGGAATAAAACCTCTTCGCAAGTCATGTGCAGCGCCCCTTCATTCGGATTGGCTAGAGATCCTTTCTGGCAGAACTCTCCTGCCATCAGCCACTGGCCGCGCGCACCGAGTTTTTCCACAGCCAGGTTAATCACAACCGATCTGGCTGCGGGAATGCTCTGCAACGCGTCGTTGAACGCTTTGTTGGCCGCATCCTGGTTCCCCTGATCCAGATCGCCGAGTCCCTGCTGCAACAGGTTCCAGGCGTTGCGTGCGTCCTGCGGAATGGTAGATCCCTGGGTCGGTGTGGAAACTTCCGGCGTTGTTCCAAGCCCGGCCGGAGCGAGCGTGAGCGCTTGGGCGGTCTGGGTGGCACTTTGATGCTGCTTCTTTAAAATACTGCTTGCCACCCCCAATGTCCCGAGGCAGAGACAACCGCACGCAAAAACCGCACCAAGGATCAACAACCACCTCGGGATCCGCTTCCACAGCGGAGGTTTCTTTCCGCCGACGACTTTTTTTACAGGCGCCTTTTCGGCGGGCAATTTAATCGTGGTCACCGAACCCTTGGGTGGGGTGGGAACTGCGACGGCTTCATGGATGGCGTCGCGGAAAGCCTTCGCTTCGGAATCCACGTCCGCATACCGGTCCGCGCGATTCTTGGAAAGCGCTTTGAGCAGCACCCGTTCCACTCCGGCGGGCACCTTCGGATTAAGTTGGCGCGGCATCGGCAGCGGCGTGAAGATGTGATCGTGGATGATCGAAAACGGGGTGTCGGCGTTGAAAGGCACCCGCCCCACCGCGAGTTCGTACATCACCACGCCCAGGGAATAGATATCGGTGCCCGCATCCAGATCCTTTTTGCCTTGCGCCTGTTCCGGGGAAATATAGTGCGGCGTTCCCAAGAGCATGTCCGAGGAGAGCGTGGATTCGCCGGATTGAGCGATGCGCGCCAGGCCGAAATCCGCCAGATAGATTCCGCCGTCCGGCGCGAGCAGAACGTTGGAAGGTTTGATGTCGCGGTGGAGGATTCCTTTGGAGTGCGCGTAGGAGAGCGCCGCGCCCACGGCGTCGACTACCCGCACGGCTTCCTCGGCCGAGAGCGGCCCGCGCGCAAGCCGCGCCTTGAGCGTCTCGCCCTCGATGAATTTCATCACCAGATATGGCTGGCCCTCGCACTCGGAATAATCGTAGATCGGGACGATGTGGGGATGTTCGAGCTTGGCTACCACGCGCGCCTCGCGGGTGAAGCGCGCGGTGAACGAAGGATCCTCCCGAAAAGCGGGGTGCAGCACCTTGATGGCGACGTACCGGTCGAGCGAGGCGTGGTACGCCTTGTAGACCGTCGCCATTCCCCCTTGGCCAAGCTGTTCCATCACGCGGTAGGGTCCGACGTTTTGACCGTTGACGAAGGGCATGGCGCCTCCCCGGAAAGACGGATCCTGGGCTCATTGGCCGGATTCTTCGGCCGAAAAAAGCAGATTGGGAAGAGCAGGATACGCATCCCGGTCGTCTTGCCGCCGGGTTTCTTCATCCTATTCTATGTTGATTCGATGAGGGCGCCAAATCCATTACTGGATCTCGCGCCCTCCTTTGGATTGCGTATCGGTTCGCGAACCCTTATTTGTCCTGCAGGATCGCGATTCCCGGAAGCATCTTACCCTCGAGAAATTCGAGTGTGGCCCCGCCGCCGGTTGAAATGTGCGAGATTTTATCCGCTAGTCCCGCCTCGGTGACGGCCGCGACGGAATCCCCGCCGCCCACGATGGTGATTGCCCCGCATGTGGAAACGGCCTGTGCCAGGTCCCGCGTTCCCTTGGCGAAGTTCGGAAATTCGAACACGCCCATCGGGCCGTTCCAAACCACAAGCTTTGAACCTTTGAGCGCATCGGAAAACTTTTTGATCGTCGCGGGTCCGACGTCCAGGATCCGCCAACCGTCCGGAACGGCGCTCGCCGCCACCGTCTTGAATTGGGCGGCGGCGTCGAATTTGTCTGCAATCACCACATCGTCCGGCAGCACCAGCTTGCTTCCGGCATCCGCAATGATCTGGCGGGCCGTGTCCAGGCTGGTTTCTTCCACCAGTGAATCCCCCACCGCCAGTCCTTTGGCTTTCAGAAAGGTGTTGGCCATCCCGCCGCCAATGAGCAATTTCTCGCATTTATTCAGCAGGTTGGTGATCACGCCGATCTTGTCGCTGATTTTCGCCCCGCCCAGGATGAGGATGTACGGGTGGTCCGGATTGTTAGCCGCCTTGTCGAGAAATTCGATTTCCTTTTCCATCAGGAACCCGGCCACGCCCGGAAGGAAGTGGGCCACTCCCTCGGTGGAGGCATGCGCGCGGTGGGCCGATCCAAAAGCGTCGTCAACGTAGATCTTTCCCAGTAGCGCCAGCCGCCGGGAGAAATTCACGTCGTTCTTTTCCTCTTCCGGGTAGAAGCGGGTGTTCTCCAGAAGCGCCACGTCGCCCGGCTTCAGTTCGGCGACGGTTCCCTCGGCCACGGGGCCGACGCAATCGGTGGCAAACACCACTTTCTTCTTCAACAGACCGCTGAGGTGCTCGGCCACCGGCGCCAGCGAGAAGGCCGGATCCGGCCCGCCCTTTGGCCGTCCGAGGTGGGAACAGAGCGCCACCATCGCCTTCTGGTCGATCAGATACTGAATGGTCGGCAGCGCGGCGCGAATGCGCGTATCCTCGCCCACCTTGCCGTTCTTGATGGGCACGTTGAAATCCACGCGCATCAGCACCTGCCAGCCATTCACGCTTACGTCACGAACGGTCTTCTTATGTATCATGGTTCCTCCGCCGAATCCCGGTGCTATAGTTTCTGGGCAATGATCTTGGCCAGATCGGCCGTGCGGCATGAATAGCCCCACTCGTTGTCGTACCAGGCAACAACCTTCACCAGATTGCCGCCCATGACCATGTTGTATTGCAGGTCGATGATCGAGGACCGGTCGTCGCCCTTGAAATCGGTCGACACGAGCGGATCGGCGGCCTTGCCGTAGGTCACACCGAGGATTCCCTTCAAGGCGCCGTTCGACGCATCGACGAACGCAGCGTTGAGTTCCTCTTTGGTGGTGGCCTTGGCGAGGGTGGCCGTGAAATCGACGACCGAAACCGTCGGGCTCGGAACGCGCATCGAATAGCCGTCGAACTTGCCCTTGAGTTCGGGGATGACTAGCGCGATGGCTTTGGCCGCGCCGGTGGTCGTCGGAATGAGGTTGAGTCCGGCGGCACGTGAGCGGCGCAATTCCTTCTTGTGGCCCTGGTCGAGGATCACCTGGTCGTTGGTGTACGAGTGGATCGTGCACATTACGGCGTAGAGAATTCCGAATTTGTCGTTGACCACCTTCGCCGCCGGCGCCAGACAGTTGGTCGTGCAGGACGCGTTCGAAAGAATGTGGTGCTTGGCGGGATCGTATTTTGAATCGTTGACACCGATCACGACGGTGAGGTCCTCGTTCTTGGCCGGAGCCGAGATGATGACCTTCTTCGCCCCGCCCGATTGGATGTGCACGTTGGCGCCGGGTTTTCCCTTGGCCGGATCTCCAATCGCGTCGGTGAACAGGCCGGTGGATTCGATTACGATCTGGACTCCCAGGTCCTTCCAGGGCAGCTTGGAGGGGTCTTTCTCCTGCAGCACCTTAACCGTGCGCCCGTCGATGACGAGATTGCCTTCCTTGACTTCCACGGTGCCGGTGAATTTGCCGTAGGTGGAATCATATTTGAATAAATGCGCGTTGGTGTCGACGTCGAAGAGGTCGTTGATCGCCACCACCTCGAGATCCTGGGGGAGACGTTCCACGATCGACTTGAGCACCTGCCGCCCGATTCGTCCGAACCCGTTGATGCCTACTTTGGTTGCCATTGCGTTCCTCCTGATAGAAAAATGAATTACATCGGAAACAACGCCGCGCGCCTGGCGAGCAAATCCATCAAAGCAGCGGCAAGTTTTTGCGGATCGTGATGTCCCGCATTTCCTCCGTCGGCGAGGTCCTCCTGGAACACACTCACCCGCCCCTCCGGCAGCGCGCCGCCCACCCACTCCATCCCTTCCGGCAGCGAGCCCGCCGGTTTGGAATTGGCCAGCACCGCATGGAACGGTTGCACCCCGATGTGCCGCTGGATCGCCTCGAGATGGTCCCCCACCGAAAAACCGTCCGTTTCACCGGGTTGGGTGGCCACGTTGCAGACGTAGATCTTCAACGCGCGGCTGGCGACGAGCGCTTCGCGGATCTCGCGGATCAGCAGATTCGGAAGCACGCTGGTGAACAGGCTCCCCGGGCCCGCCACGATCAGCTCGGCGCTTAACAGCGCTTGCACCGCTCCCGGGTAGGCGCGCACGTCCTCCGGCTCCAGCCACACCCGCCAGACCGCGCCCGGAACGGACGTGATTTGATTTTCGCCGCTGACGCGTTGCAACGCGTCGGCGCGTTCCCCCACCAGCTCGCCTTCCAGCGTGACGTTGCTCAGCGTGGAAGGAAACACCCTTCCACAAATGGAAAGCACGCGTCCAGCTTCCGCCAGACCGCTTTCGAAATTTCCGGTAACGCCGGCCATCGCGGTGACGAAAAGATTTCCGAACGCGTGGCCGTGAATTCCATCGCCCTCGGCGAACCGGTATTGGAAGAGTTGCGTCAGCAGCGCTTCATCTTCCGCCAGCGCCGCCAGACAGTTGCGCAAATCCCCCGGCGGCGGGATCCCCAGCGACCGCCGCAGGCGCCCCGAGGAGCCTCCGTCGTCGGCCACCGTCACCACCGCGGTCAGGTTCGTCGTCCGTTGTTTCAGGCCGCGTAATAATATGGAAAGTCCGGTTCCGCCCCCGATCGCCACCACTTGCGGCCCGCGTCCCAGCCGGTAATAGGCGGCCATGGCTTCCGGAACCTTCCGGCGGCCCCTGGTAAATGGGGCCAGGAGGGCATAGCTTAATCGCCAGAGCGAGAAGCCGATCAGTCCGCCGCCGGCCGCGAGTAAAACCGCAATCCGGATCGGCCGCGGGATAAAACTCAACACCAGCGCGGAAAGTACGGGCGAATCCGGGCGGGACCGGTATAGATCCAGCATGAACACGGAAAAGCCCAGCCCCACCAGCAGCGTGCCCGTTACCAAGCCGATCAGCCACCGCTTCACCCCCATTCCCGGCGTTAACCAGATTTTCCCCAACGCCAACCAGGATTTCAGGCGGTCGGCCAGCCTTTCCGGTGATTTTTTCATGGAAAATTTTTCGCTGGGGGATGATAGCAGGAAAGACTATCACCGTCAATCCGGCGTGTGATATAATCCAATCACTATACTTTCCCGAAAGGAGATGCACCATGCCTAGTGTCACGTACGAGCACGTCACGAAACGGTTCGAACGCGTCGTTGCGCTCAACGACCTCAATCTGGAGGTCAAGGACAAGGAATTTCTGGTCCTGGTCGGCCCCTCGGGGTGCGGCAAAACCACCGCGCTTCGCTGCTTGGCCGGTTTGGAGGAAGTGTCCGACGGAATTATTAAAATCGGACCGCGGATCGTCAACGACATCGCCCCGAAAGACCGCGATATCGCGATGGTGTTCCAATCCTACGCCCTCTACCCGCACATGACCGTCTATGACAACATGGCTTTCGGACTGAAGCTGCGCCGCGTTCCGCGCCCGGAAATCGACCGGCGTGTGAAGGAAGCCGGCGAAGTGCTCGGCCTGACCGACATGCTCAAGCGCCAACCGCGCCAACTATCCGGCGGCCAGCGCCAGCGCGTCGCCCTCGGCCGCGCCATCGTCCGGGAACCGCAGGTGTTTCTCCTCGATGAGCCCCTCTCCAACCTCGACGCCAAGCTGCGCGTGCAGACCCGCGCCGACATTTCCAAGCTGCACCAGCGGCTGCAGACAACCTTCGTCTACGTGACCCACGACCAGACGGAAGCCATGACCATGGCCACCCGCATCGCGGTCATGCGCGACGGCATCCTCCAGCAGCTGGATACGCCGCAAGCGCTCTACGATAAACCGATCAACGTCTTCGTCGCCGGGTTTATCGGTTCGCCGTCGATGAACTTCTTCGACGCCAAGATTTCCCGCAGCGACTCGACGCTGTTCGTCGACGCCGGCGCATTTGCCGTGCCGATCCCGGCCGACAAGTCGCAGCGCTTCGCCTCGCGGGTCGGAAAAGACATCATCTTCGGCATCCGCCCCGAGCACATTCACGATCCGCAGTTCGCACCCCCCGGCATCACCGCGGCCCGCGTGGAAACCCGCGTGGACGTCACGGAGCCGATGGGCAACGAGGTCTTCCTGTATCTGGTCACGGGCGAGCACACCTTCATCGCCCGCGTCGACCCGCGCACCCGCGCCCGGATGGGCGACCGGCTCGAGGTGTCCTTCGACATGAGCCAGATCCACGTCTTCGACCGGGATACGCAGGTCGCCGTTCGCTGATCCGTTCGATCCAACCATCCTTCCCGCGCCCGCTCCCGGGCGCGGGATTTTTTTACCGCCCACTGTCCGGGCCGCTTTCCACGGAGGTTTCCATGGCGGATTTCGATCTGATGCGCTCGCTTTCACAAACCGCGCAAACCAAAATCGTCCTGCTGGTGATGGACGGGCTGGGCGGGATACCGGTCGAGCCCAGGGGCCCGACCGAACTCGAGGCCGCCGTTCGGCCAAATCTGAACCGCCTCGCCGCCGAGGGATGCCTGGGGCAGATGAATCCGGTCGGATACGGGATAACCCCCGGCTCCGGCCCGGGGCATCTGGCGCTCTTCGGATACGATCCGCTCAAGTTCGATATCGGCCGCGGGGTGCTGGAAGCGTTTGGAATCGGCGTGCACGTCGGCTCCGACGATGTGGCCGCGCGCGGCAACTTCTGCACGGTGGATTCCAGCGGCAAGATCACGGACCGGCGTGCCGGGCGCATCGCCACCGAGGCGTCCAAGCTGCTGGTGGATAAGCTCGCAAAAATTAAACTCCCCGGGATCGAAATCGAAATAAAGCCCGTCAAGGAACACCGCTTCGTGATTGTGATGCGCGGGATGGGGCTGTCCTCCTGCCTGACCGAAACCGATCCGCAGAAGACGGGCGTTCCGCCCCTCCCGGTCAAAGCGATCGAGCCCAAGGCGCAAAGAACAGCGGACCTGTTCAACGAGTGGATCGCCCAGGCCGGAAAGATCCTCGCCGACGACCATCCCGCCAACATGCTCACCCTGCGCGGGTTCTCCGGCGATCCGCGCCTGCCGCAGTTCAACGAGATCTATAAAGTGAAATCCGCCTGCGTGGCGGTCTATCCGATGTATCGCGGCGTGGCCAAACTGGTGGGAATGCAGGGGATCTCCTTCGAGGGGGACACTCCCGAGGATGAATTCCGCGCCGCCGCCAAGGTCTGGAAGGACTTCGATTTCCTTTTCATCCATATCAAGGCAACGGACTCGCGCGGGGAAGACGGGGACTTCGCGGCCAAAGTCAAAGTTATCGAAAAGGTGGATGCCGCGCTGCCCACCTTGCTCGCCAGCAAGCCGGATGTGCTGCTGGTCACCGGCGACCATTCGACCCCGGCCAAACTCAAAAGCCATTCATGGCACCCGGTTCCGCTCCTGCTTTGGGCGCCGGAAACCGTCCG
This sequence comes from Anaerolineales bacterium, assembly GCA_050014155.1. Classification (GTDB taxonomy): domain Bacteria; phylum Chloroflexota; class Anaerolineae; order Anaerolineales; family RBG-16-64-43; genus FEN-1073. The sequence continues at coordinate 7,223 of JBEKDW010000008.1, read as the reverse complement.
CCCCGACGCGGAAACCGCCTTCGGGGAAAGGATGTGCGCCCGCGGAGGATTGGGCACATTCCCGACCGCGGAGCTGATGCCGCTGGCGCTGGCGCACGCCAATCGGCTGATGAAATACGGGGCCTGAACGGGCCCTGCTCTTCCAAATAAAAAAGCGTCCCGCATGGGACGCTTTTCATTTAATACATCGTTCGTCAATAGTCGATGGTCTTCTTACGCCTTCGGCCGCCGTATTTTCTTTCCGGCAACCGCCGCGGGCCTTGCCCCGTGGAATGGCGGCGCGGTGATACCGCAGATAGTGCACAAACGCTTGTCCAGCAGCCGGGTGCGGACTCGCGCGTCGATTTCCGGCAAATCGGCGGAGGTGGTGATGACAGTCGCCAGTTCGGCGTTGTAGCGGTGATTCAGAAGCTGGAATAATTTTTCCCGCGCCCAGGGCGTGGCGTTCTGCGCACCGAGGTCGTCCAGCACCAGGAGATTGACCGACCGGATTTCTTCGAACATCCGGTCGTAGGAGACCGGGCTAGCGGGGTTGAACGTCGAGCGCAGGTAGTCGAGGAAATCCGGAACGACGACGAAGAGCGAAGGAAAACCCTGAGTTTCGCGGTGATTGGCAACCGCCGCGGCCAGGTGCGTCTTCCCGCATCCAAACGACCCCATCAGGACCAGCCATCCTACCGGCGATTCGGCCATGCGGCGCGAATGTTCCAGCGCCACCCGCAAGCCTTTGGATTCTTCCGGCGAAAGATGTTCGTTCTCGCGCAGCGAAAATGAAGCGAAGGTCTGGCGGGAATGCAGATACAACGACGAAAGATCGGTTGAGGCGTATTCTTTGATGGGTTGGCGGTAATCCGGCGCGAGGATCCGCACGCGGTTGACTCGCTCGGAATCCGAAAGGCGCGAACGGATCCGGCCCTCGATCTCTTCCAACCGCAGGTTGGTGGTGATCACCGTGGGCATCTCGTTGAGATAGCGGAAATCCAGAAGCTGGAAAAGTTTTTCCTGCGCCCAGGGAGTCGTGTTTTGCGTCCCAAAATCGTCGAGGATGAGCAGCGGCACCTGCCGGATTTCGTCGAACCGTTGCGAAAACCGTTCGTCGGTTCCTTCGAAGGACGCCCGCAGCCAATCGAGGAGATCCGGAACCGTGAGAAACAAAGTGGGAATGCCGTGGTCGACGGAGAAGTTGGCGATGGCCGCCGCAAGGTGGGTTTTACCGCATCCAAATCCGCCCTCCAGCAGGAGCCATCCCGTGCGCGTTTGCGAGAAAGCGAAGGCCAGGTTGTAGGCCTGCTCGAGCGACTTCTGCGCCATAGGGCTGAGCGCCACCCTGCCATGCGGTGAAAAGGATTCGAACGTCATATGCTGCAGCCGCTGGAGGTTGCTAAACCGGTATAGCCGTTCGCTGGCCTGCGATTGCAAAATGCCCTGCATGCACACGCACGGCGTCACCCGGCCGAAGTTCGGATCGCCCACCGGCACGTTGTAGCGTAAATATCCCACTCCCCCGCAGATCGGGCAGCCCGGTTTTCCGGGCCCGATGACCGACGGCTCGGGAAGGTCAGTGCTCGATAAAGTCCGCATACTCTCCTTCGACATACCGCTTGCGGTCTTCGTCCGACGGCGGCTTTCCCCCGCCCTTCCCTTCCTTCTTCCAGCGCGAGAGAATCGCGGCTATGTAATTCCAGGACCGGGCGTTGTTTTTCACGGCGATGCGTATCGCTTCTTCAATCCAACCGGCGGGATATTCCTTCTCCGCGTCGCGCAGGATTTCCGCCAGCATCGGCGTCAACGCGCCGATATTCTGTTCATACAGTGTGAAGATATTCGGGCGCTCTTCCCACAACCCGGCTCCAGGAGAATCATCCGGTATCCATTCGCCGCGCTCCAGCCCTGCGGCGGCGGCTCTTCCGTTCGGCGAATTAAGGAAGAAGCAGGTTTCTTCCGCGCCCGATATGCGAACCGCGATGAGCGTTCCCCGCGCGACAGCCCGCTCGATCGCATCGTCCAGCGCCTGCTCCCCGCTCTTCCCGCCGCCGGCCAGCGCGGCGATCAGATCGGAGTCTTTTTTCATCGCCCCCAGCGTCAAATAATGGAAAGGGCCTTCCTGCCGCGAGAAAACCCAGAATGCGTACAACGTGATTTTCAATTCCCCCAAATGGTCGATCCGCGGCAGAAGTTCGGAGAAAAACGGAGCCGGCAACGGCGTCATCCGCACCGGTCCCTCCGGGAATCCTGCAAATCCTTTCATCCGCGCTTCTCCCGGGACGGCCCGGCCTGATCCTCCGGCCGCACCGCCGCGTCTTCGAAGCGTGTGCGCGACGGGAAGAAGATCAATTCCACGCTTCCGGTCGGCCCATGGCGGTGCTTGGCAACGATGATCTCCGTGACGACGGCCTCCACCCGCGGGGAAGGGATGCGCCGTGAGGAACTGGACGGGGTGGGTTCCCGCTCGGATCCGGCGATGCCCTCTTCCTGGCGGTGGATGAACATGACGATGTCGGCGTCCTGTTCGAGCGATCCCGATTCGCGCAAGTCCGAAAGCTGCGGGCGTTTGCTGGTGCGCTGCTCCACCGCGCGCGAGAGCTGCGCGGCCGCCACCACCGGCACGTTAAGCTCGCGCGCCAGCGCCTTGAGGTAGCGCGAAATGTAGGAAACTTCCTGGACCCGGTTTTCGGTGCGGAAGTCGCTGCCCATGAGTTGGAGGTAATCCACCAGCACCAGGTCGAGGCTGTATTCGAGATGAAGTCGCCGGCACTTGCTGCGCAATTGCAGCGGCGTGAGCGCCGGCGTGTCGTCGAGGAAAATTTTCACTTCGCTCAGGACGGATGCGGCGTGCGTGAACCGCGCCCACTCGTCCTCGCTTACTTTCCCCTGGCGGAATTTGTGCGCATCGATCTGGGTTTCCTGGGCGAGGAGCCGCTGAATGAGCTGCTCGTTCGACATTTCCATCGAGAAAACGGCCACATGTTTCTTGTGGGTCTGGGCCACGTTCTTGGCGATGCTCAGTAGCATGGCACTTTTACCCAAGCCCGGCCGGCCGGCGACGATCAGCAAGTCCGAGCGCTGCATTCCGCCCAACAGCCGGTCCAGGTCGGAAAAGCCGGTCGGGATCCCGAGCGATTCTTCCGGATGGCGGGTAAGGTACTCCAACCGGTCGAAATATTCGCTGATCACCCGGTCGATCGGCTGCACGTCGCGCGTCAAGCGGTGTTGGCTGACCTCGAATACGGCCTTCTCGGCCTCGCCCATCACGTCGGTAACGGTCGAGCGTTCGTCATTGGCGCTTCGGGCGATCTCGCTGGCCGCCTCCAGCAGCCGCCGCCGGACCGATTGTTCCTCCACCATCCGGCCGTACGCCTCGGCATGAAGCGAGGTCGGGACGTTGTTCATCAGCCCCGCCAGATAGGCGGCCCCTCCGGCTTCCGCCAGCCTCCCTTGCCGTTCCAATTCCTCCGCGACGGTCAGCGCGTCGATCGGCTGCTGCCGGTCGACCAGCCGCTGGAATACATCCCAGATCCATCCGTTGCGGTGGATGTAGAAATCGGACGAGGTGAGAAAGGAGGCAACCTCGAAAAATGCTTCCGGGTTGATCAGCACAGCGCCCAGCAGCGCTTCTTCCGCTTCGCGGTTATGCGGTTCTACGTTAACGCCGGAAGGTGAAGTGGTCGGTGAAGATTCCGTGTTGGAGGGGAGAAAATCCGTCATCGGGTGTCTGGTAAAAGGCTCGTTGTCGTAGGATTGGGATCCGTTACGGAACGTCCGCCGGCTCGAAATTCCCCGGTGCTTGGAAACCTGCTTGCCTGCGGCCTCAGCTTTTCGGTTTTTTCTCCGGCGGCTCGTCCCCCATGTCCAAATGCTGGATGAAATCCTTGAATACATCCAGCCGGTCGTCGGGGGATTCTTCCCCCGCATCCGCGGACGCTTCCCGTTTTTCGCGGATGTCCGTCTCGGGGGTCGTGCCCGCCCGGTCCATCACCGCCTCGGCGATGAAGATCGGCGCGTGGACCCGGATGGCAAGCGCTATGGCGTCGGATGGGCGGGAATCCACTTCGATTTGCGTCTCACCGTTGCGGATCATCAGGCGGGCGTAGAATACATCGTCGCGCAGGTCATGGATCTCCACGCGTTCCAAAACCGCCCCCAGCCCTTGGAGTAGGTTCCTAAGCAGGTCGTGAGTCATCGGCCGGACGGCTTCCACTTCCTGTAGGAACATGGCGATAGCTTCCGCCTCGAACTGTCCGATCCAAATGGGAAGGAACCGGTTCCCGTTCGTTTCACGAAGAATGACCACTCGGCTTTGCGAGACAAGGTTGACTTGAATTCGGTCGACGGTCACTTCGATCATTGACCCTCCGGATACGGGCATGCACCTTGCACTCCGGTTTTCTCATTCTAACACAGTGTCGGGTATATAATCCGGGTATGAAATTTCTGCAACGGTTTTTTTTCCTGATTCCAATTCTCCTTGCGGTAATGATATTTCCCGCCGCTTGTACTTCTACGGCAGCCACCGGTACGGGCGTCCCCCCATCTACGTTCTATCCCACGGAGACCTGCCAGGGAATTCTTTGCACACCGGTATCCCAACCGCAAAGCAGTTCCGCCTGCAATTGCGAGCCTGGAGACGTATCCGCAACCCCCCTTTCTGCCGCCGATAAGAATACCCTCACGCCCTCGGCGAGCGCGTTTGCCGCGCTGCAATTTACCCCGCCTTCGCTTCTGAGCCAGCAGGGAATGTTGGCCTTGGCCGTTCACGCAAACGGGCATGCGAACCTCTGGCTTTGGCCGATGGGGCTGGCCAACCCGATCCAAATCACCGACGGCTCTACGGATGATCGAGATCCGGCGTTCCGTCCGGACGGTGGCGCGATCGCGTTTGCGTCGGAGCGCGATGGAAATTGGGATCTGTATATCCTGGACCTTTCCTCCGGACAGGTCGAGAGTTTGACCAACTCCCCGGAATTCGAAGGACATCCCTCCTGGTCGCCGGATTCCCGCCAGATGGTCTATGAACATTACACGAACGGTCACTTCGGCATCAACATCCGGCGAGTCGAGGATAAAACGCTCATGTGGCAGGGACCGAGCGGAATGGATTCCATGGAGCCCGACTGGTCGCCGCTGGCCCGTTCGATATCCTTCACCGGACGCACCGGGACGCACACCGACATTTATGTGTTCAATCTGGACACGCAAACCATCACCGATCTGACCAACACCCCGGATCTGGACGAACGCGATTCGGCGTTTTCTCCCGACGGGAAATCCCTTGCCTATTCCGTGGAGCAGAACGGCTACACCTGGATCTATACGCTTTCGATCGACGACCCGTCGAAGAAACCCACGCTGATCGGACAGGGCGCGGCTCCGGAATGGAGCCCCGACGGCAAATGGATCCAGGGAACGGCCCAACCGGATTTGCTCCAATCGTATCTGCTTTTTTCTCCGTCCGTGGGACAATCCCTTTCCCCGGCGGCCTTATGGATCTCGGGACGAGTCGACCGGGCAGCCTGGACATCGGCGGCGCTGCCCAACCCGTTACCGGCCTGGATTCTTCCCCTCGCTTCCACAAAACCCGCCCCCACATCCACCCTGCCCCAGGCCGGCACCCCCCTTTCGGCGCAACTGGTCAAGGTGGATGTCAACGCGCCGGATCCCCGCCTGAGCTCAGCGGTTTTACAGCGGTTTCAGGCGCTTCGTGCGGCGGTGAAACAACAGGCCGGGTGGGATTTCCTCGGAACGCTGGACAGCGCTGCGATCGGGATCGATACCCCGATGCCTCCGAAAGAAACGCTCTCCTGGCTTCGCACCGGGCGGGCTTTCGCCGTCTCGCGCGCGGCCGTATCGAAGGGATGGCTGGTCGTCGTCCCGGACCCGGCCGGTCCACAGGATTATTGGCGCCTGTTCGTCCGGGCCGCTGAGCAGGACGGCTCCCAGGGCGATCCGTTGCGCTATTTACCATGGGATTTCGACGCGCGAACCTCGGGAACTCCCTCGGCGTTGGATAGTGGCGGCCGGTTCTATGCGGACATTCCGATGGGATACTATATCGATTTCACACAATTGGCTGCCGAGTTCGGCTTCGAGCGGATACCCTCCGAGCCGGATTGGAGAACTTATTACTTCGGAATCAATTTCTGGGAATTCGTTTGCGCCGACGGGTTGGATTGGTCTACCGCCATGGATGAACTCTATCCTCCGAGCGCCTTTATTACACCCACTCCAACCTTCACACTCACCCCCTGGTGGTACCAACCCTCCAACACGCCCAAGGCCACACCCACCCCGACTACCGCTCCTTAAGATGGCATATTCATTGCATCCATAGGCATTGAAGGATTTCACCTTTATTAAGGAAGAAATATGAGACAGCAAACACGCAGGAAAGGGTGTTCGGGGCCGGGGTTATTCCTTGCGCTTTTCGCGCTGCTCGCCATCCCGATATTTCCGGTGCTGGCCGGCGGGAAATTCCTGAACCTTTCCGATATCACGCCCACGGCATCCGACGATTCCTTATCCACTCCTCCGGCTTTGGAACCCACTCCACTGCTGGAATATCCTCCCCTGTCGGAGAATCGCCCGCCAACCTACAAGGCTCCGCTCCAACTCCGGGCCGAGGATCATTATTGGTTCGACCGGCCGATCCCGTCGACCTACCGGAATTGGATCGATCCCGATTACCCTTACGGGGGCAACCTCTCCGGCGAAATGTCGGTCCACAACGGCGTGGATTTTCCCACTGGATTCGGAATCCCCGTTCTGGCGGCCTCCGACGGTGTAGTCTTTTGGACGGGAATGGGGCTCATGAACCACTTCCCCGACAAGAACGACCCCTACGGCAACGCAATTTCCATCCGCCATGATTTCGGATATCTGGGCCAGCCGGTTTTTTCGGTATACGCGCATCTTTCGAAGATTGATGTGGTCGAGGGGCAACGCGTTAAATCGGGCGATCAAATCGGTTTGACCGGGAGCACTGGTAAAGCATCCGGACCTCATCTCCACTTCGAAGTCCGCGTTGGGCAGGATACCTTTTACAATTCCAGAAACCCGGAACTCTGGCTGGTTCCGCCGGTGGGATACGGCGTGCTGGCCGGGCGAATCGAGGCGGCCGATTCCTGGCCGCTGATCCAATACCCATTCCACCTGATCAGCAGTGATACACAATCTGATAGGAGGCTATTAACTTACGTAGGAAACGTCACACACCCGGATAGCATCTA
>JBEKDW010000007.1:0-21103 GCA_050014155.1 Anaerolineales bacterium | reverse complement strand
CGCGACGATCTTTGCCGACGGCGCCGCAGCCGTTTTGCTTCTGCCGTGGCTGGTGCTGGGCGCACTGGGAACCGTCCCGCAAACTTTGTCGGCGCTTGTCCAAGCGTTTTCCTACGGGGCGGGCGAAGAATTGCTCCTGCGCGCGCTGATCCCGGCGCTTCTGGCGCGTGCGACGGGCCGGCCGCGGCTCGGTTTTCTTCTGGGGTTGCTGATCGGCCTGGCGATGCAACCTGGATACATCCTCCCGCTTGGGGATTGGACATCCCTCTTCCGCATTTTCAACACCGTCGCCGTCGGCTTGCTCGCCACCGAGCTCGCAGCCCGCGGGTCGTTGTGGCCGGCGATCCTGGTCCATACGGCGTTCGAACTCGGCTTTCCCGCATGGGTGGACCCGCGGATGGAATTTGCGCTCCCCCACCCGGCGGCGGCGGAGAGCCTCGGGTTGATGGTTCTGCTCGTCCTGATCCTATTCGCCGTTCGTCTCTTGGCCAATTGGGCTGTGAAGAAACAATCCATCGCTTTGCGCCTTTCCGTTTCCGGCGGATTTGCCATCCTGGCTCTGGCCGGCTCGGCGATAAGCTATACGGCCTTGGGTCATCCCGGCTTCGCTGCGGATGGATTTCTGATCGTCTTCCGCGAACAGGCCGACCTTCAAAAGGCGTCTTCTATCTCCGACCGGACACAGCGGATCGGTTATGTATATCAAACGCTCGTCCAGACCGCCGAACGCGTGCAAGCTCCGGCGCGGGCCGAATTGGACCGCCTGGGGATCAAGTACCGTCCGCATTACCTGATCGATATGATCGAAGTCCAAGACCATTCCGATCAGATGTCCGCCTTTGCCGCCCGTCCCGAGGTGAAGGAGGTCATCCTCAATCCGAACGTGCGCATGTCGAATTACGCCGAGACGATGGATCTGATGGCGATTAATTCGCCGGGTCAAGGGGTGGAATGGAATATTACCGCTGTGGGCGCGCCGCAGGTATGGGCCAAGGGCGTCACCGGCGCGGGGATCGTGGTGGCTGGAGCCGACACCGGCGTCGATTGGACTCATCCGGCGCTGCAATCCAAGTACCGCGGATGGGTGGATGGCAAGGCGTCGCACGATTACAACTGGTTTGATCCATGGGACGGAACGGCCGCGCCGTGGGACGATAACGGACACGGCACCTACACGATCGGGCTGGCGGTGGGCGGCGACGGGGGGAGCAACCAAATCGGCATGGCGCCGGGCGCGCAATGGATCGCCTGCCGCAACATGCGCGACGGTATCGGCAATCCCGGAGCGTACATCTCCTGCATGGAATTTTTCCTCGCCCCGTTTCCGCACGGGGGCGATCCGTTCCATGACGGGCGGCCGGAACTGGCGCCGGACGTCGTCAACAACTCCTGGGGCTGCCCATCCCGCGAAGGTTGCCGCGTGGATACCTTGAACATTGCGCTTCAAAACCTGAAGGCGGCAGGGATCATGATGGTGGCGGCGGCCGGTAACGACGGTCCGGCCTGCGGAACGAGCGTCGACCCGCCCGCCAACTCCGGCGCGGTTTTCACCGTGGGCGCAAGCGATCAGAATAACGCGCTGGCCTTCTTCTCCAGCCGGGGCCCCGCATCCGGATTGATCAAGCCCGATATTACCGCGCCCGGATGGATGGTCCGCTCGAGCGTTCCCGGCGGTAAGTACACTTCCGCGTTCGGGACCTCGGCCGCCTCGCCGCACGTTGCCGGGGCGGTGGCGCTGTTGTGGTCGGCCGATCCGGCGCTGGTGGGCGATATCGACCGCACGGAGGAAATCCTGATGCATTCAGCCGTGCCTATGAGCGTCGGAAAGTATTGCAGTACGCTGCAAAACGAAGGGGCGCAGTGCCTGTGCGGGCAGGATTCTGAGTCTACGGTTCCCAACAATAGCTTTGGATATGGAATCCTGAATGTGTACGCAGCGTTTGGGGAATTATCGTCGCAATAAATCCGGCCCAAGCGCTCCAGGAAAAAGCCCAGGAGTTCATTCTCCGGCTTTCGCCTGCTCCCAAAGCGCGTCCAGTTCCTCCAGCGACATGCCCTTTAAGGATTTGCCGAGCCGCATGGCCGCCGCTTCCACATGCTCGAATCGCTCGCGGAAGCGTGCGTTCGCTTCGCGCACCGCCGACTCCGGATCCACTTTCAACCAGCGCGCGTAGTTCACAGCCGCGAAGATCAAATCCCCCAGTTCGGCCTCTCGTTCCTCGTCATTCTCCGCCGCGTCCAACTCGCCCAGCTCTTCATCGAGCTTGGCGCGCACGCCGCTGATCTCCGGCCAGTCGAATCCGACCCGCGCCGCCCGTTTTTGGTAGCCGATCGCCTGTTCGAGCGCGGGCATCGCCGGCGGCACGCCCCCGAAGAGCCCACGCTCTTCCTTGCCTTCCTGCTCCCGCTCCCCAGCCTTGATCTCCTCCCAATTCCGTAGAACGTCCCCGACGCCGTTTACCTTTATCTCGCCGAAAACGTGCGGGTGCCGACGCCGGATTTTGGCGTCCACGCCGCCGACCACGTCCGCCATGCGGAACTCCCCCGCCTCGGTGGCGATCTGGGCGTGGAGCAGAATCTGCAGGAGGAGGTCGCCGAGTTCCTCGGCCAGATGAACCGGGTCATCCCGGTCGAGCGCCTCGAGCGCTTCGTAAGTTTCCTCGAGCAGATTGCCGCGGATCGACTTGTGCGTTTGCTCGCGGTCCCACGGGCATCCCTCAGGTGCGCGCAAGTGCGCCACCGTCTCCTGGAATTCCTCGAGCGCCCCGCCCGTAAGGGGCGGCACGTAGAGCGCGGTCAGGTGAGCGATCTTTTCGCTGCGGTCGATCGCGTGCAGCGGCAGATCCTCTACTTCTTCCGCGGCGGTTCCGGCCGCATGCAGCAGGCGGACCGGGTGCTCCTCCGGATATTGGTTCATCAGCGTCAGTTTGACGTCCGTGGCGAGCGTGCGCGAATACAATTGCGCCACCAGCGCATGGACCGACGGCGGAAAGGGCGGATGATAGCGGGATGCGAGTTCCAGCGCGTCGGCCAGGAACAGCCCATCCAGCGCGTCCAATCCCAGCGCCCCCAGCGCCGGTTCAATGAAGGACAGCCCTTCCACGATGCGGACCGTTTTTCCGCGTTCGCCTGCCAGCCGAAGGATCTGCGCCACGGTCGCTTCCCCGACGCGCGGGCTGCCGGGGACGGCGTAGCATACGCCTTCCGGCCGCTCCGCAAGCCGCAGCACCTCCTCCGCAATGGCAAGGTAAACGGTGGAGAAATCTTCCTCCCGCTCGTAGAAGGAATCCATCGGCTTCCACGGGATGTCGGGCAGCTCCGCGACGGTCGGATGGCGCGCAGTGCGGACCCATACTTCGCGCGCCGCCCTGAGCGCTTCGCGCGCCTCTTGCGTGAGCCAACCGGCCCTGCCCGGACCTAGGCCGACAATCGATATCTCAGCCGCCATGGGATTTCTCCTTCAATTATGGAACTCTTCCCAGCACCCAATCCATCATAACTTGCATCGGAAAATACAGTTCGCGGATTTCGCTGCAGATCCGGATTTCGCAGAAAGAAGAATTCATCGAATAATATTCCATAAAAGGACTATCCGCGAAAACCGTGGCATCCGCGAAATCTGCGTACAAAATAATTTCCATCTAAAAAACGAGCCGGGGAGAAAGCGCCCCGGCCCGTGGATCTTCCTGATTCGAATCGCGCCCCTGCGAAAAGTTTACCGCTTGGTGTAGGTGGGTGCCTTGCGAGCCCGCTTGAGACCCGGCTTCTTGCGTTCCTTCATCCGGTCGTCGCGAGTCAGCAAGCCCTCTTTGCGCAGCATCGGGCGCAGGGTTTCGTCCATCTTCACGAGGGCCCGGGCCACGCCGTGGCGCACGGCTTCGGTCTGGCCGGTCACGCCCCCGCCCTGGACCATCACGGTCACCGTCATCTGGTTCTCGCGCCCCGCCACCTTGATCGGCAGGAAAGCGTTTTCCAGATCGCCCAGCCGGGTGAAATAGTCGCCGGCCGCTTTCCCATTCACCGTGAGCGCTCCGGCTTCCGGGATGATGCGCACCCTGGCGCTGCTTTCCTTGCGCCGTCCGAGCCCTTCGAAATATTTCGTCGCCATCGATCGATCCTTTCCCTTCAGGCCAGCGGCTTGGGCTGCTGACCCGTGTGCTTGTGTTCGGCTCCCGCGTACACTTTCAGCATTTTGATGATCTGCTTCCCGCGCTTGTTGTGCGGAAGCATGCCCCAAACCGCGGCGCGGATGACGCGGTCCGGATGTTTGGCCAACTGGTCGCGCAGCGAGATGCTTTTCAGGCCGCCCGGATATCCGGAATGACGGTAATAGATTTTATCCGTCAGCTTTTTACCGGTTACGCGGATTTTCTGGGCGTTGATCACGATCACGCCGTCGCCCATGAGCACGCCGGGCGTGAAGGTCGGCTTGTGTTTTCCGAGCAACACCGTGGCCACCTTGCCGGCCAGCCGGCCCAGAATTTGTCCGTCGGCGTCGACCACAAACCATTCCCGATGGATATCGGATGCTTTCGGGATAAAAGTCTTGTCCACGTTTGATCTCTCCAGGAACAGGAACTTGATTTCGTGTTTTCCGTCCGAAGGTTACCCATCGCCTTCGGGATAATCGATCCGCATCAGGCACAAACCGCAGGCCGGCGCAGGAGGAGCGGATCTTCCCAGCGGAGGAGAAAGTAAGAGCTTCTGAAACTCCTCCGGGCTTCTGCGTCCGTTGCCCACTTGCAGCAGCGTTCCGACGATCGTCCGCACCATGCGGAACAGGAACGCGTCGGCTTCGATCCAAAAATCCAAGTCCTCCCCTTGCCGTTCCCAATTCGCCCGGAAGACCGTCCGAACGGTATGCGATCCCTGTCGGGGCGCACTGCCGAAGGCGCGGAAGTCGCGCTTCCCGGGAAGCGCCCGTGCCGCCTCGGCCATCCGGTCAAAATCCGGAGTAGGCCACACCCGCAGTGCGTACCGCTCGCGCAGTGGATCTCGTTCCGGCGCCGCAAATAACCGGTAACGGTAGCAGCGCCGCAGGGCATGGTAACGTGGGTGAAAATCCGGTGCGGCAGAGTGCAGCGCTCTGCAGGAAATATCCTTCGGGAGGATTGCGTTCAGCGCCCGCTGCAATTCCTCAGGCGCGTGAGCCCATTCCAGATCGAAGGCCGCCGTCTGCCCTTCGGCGTGTACACCGGCGTCGGTCCGTCCTCCGCAGAGCACGGTCCGTCCGCTCCAGCCGAGGGAACTCAGCGCGGAATGCAGTTCCCCCTCCACCGTGCGAAAGCCGGGCTGGGACTGGAACCCCCAAAAGGAGGTTCCATCGTATGCAAGGATCGCCTGGTAACGTTCCATCGGCCGATCTCCCCGTCGCGGAAGTTTATCCGGCGGCGGTTCGGGCCGGAAGCTACTCGACAAATTCCAGCAGCACGAGTTCCGCCGCATCGCCTTTGCGCGTCCCCAAGCGCAGGATGCGTGTGTATCCCCCCGCGGTTTTTTCGTAGCGCGGGGCGATTGTGTCGAACAGTCGTTTGACGGAATCGGCATTGGCCAGCCGCGACGCGGCCACCCGCCGGGCATGGACCATCTTCTGGTCGCCCGCGGCGATGCCGACTTTCGCGAGCGTCACCAGCTTTTCCACTTCGCCGCGGATTGCCAGTGCTTTGGCGCGCGTGGTGCGGATGCGCTCGTGTTCGAGGAACTGGTTGATCAGGGTCCGCCGCAGGGAATTGCGCTGTCCGGTGGAGCGGCCCAGTTTTTTGCCGTATATCTGGTGTCGCATGATGCACTACTCCGTATCGTTGTTGGTCGGTTCGGTGGTGTCGGTTTCCGGACCGCGTAGGAAGCCTTTTTCGCGCAGTTTCTCCCGCAGTTCGTCGAGGCTTTTCTCGCCGAAGTTGCGGATCGAAAGCACGGCGTCTTCGCCCTTATTGAGCAGCTCGAGCACCTCGCCCACGGTGGTGATCCCGGTCCGCTTGAGGGAGTTGAACACGCGCACCGAGAGGTCGAGTTGTTCGATCGGCGTTTCCAGCACTTCGCTGGAGATCTTCGGCGCCACCGCTTCGCTGGTTCCGATCGTCAGGCTTTCCTCGCTCACTCCGGCCAGGTCCCGCAGGTGGGCGATGAGAATCCTCGCGCTCTGGCTAAGCGCATCCTCCGGGCGGATGGTGCCGTCGGTCCAGACTTCAAGCACCAGCCGGTCGTAGTTTGTGTCCTGTCCCACCCGGGCGCGCTCCACGTCGAAATTCACGCGGCGTACGGGCGAGAAGATCGCATCCACTGGCAGTTCGCCGATGGGCATCCGGCCGCGCTCGTCGGAGGGGGAATATCCGCGCCCGTTCTGAACGGTGAACTCGATGTCCAGTTTGGTCTTTGGATCGTCCACCGTAAACAGGTACAGGTCCGGATTGACGATCTCCACTTCCGGCGGGGGAACCACATCAGCGGCGGTGACGGTGCCTTCCCCGCTCACCTCGAGGCGCATCCGCGCGCTTTCCCCGGAAACCATCTTCAGCCGCATCTGCTTGATCTGCAGCAGCACCTGGGTGACATCTTCCTTGATGCCGGGAATGCTGGAGAACTCGTGCGACACATCGGAAATCCGCACCGAGGTGACCGCAGCCCCCTCCAGCGAGGAGAGCAGCACCCGGCGCAGCGCGTTCCCGAGCGTGATTCCATACCCGCTTTCCAGCGGGCTGAGGACGAAGCGCGCATAATTCTGCGCCACGGCGTCCCGTTCGATCTTGGGCATGACCATGTTTGTAGATATACTCACGTCGATTCTCTCCTCCGGCGCACCCTGTGGAACCGCGCGCCGAGTGTTCGAACCTGTGCCGGACGGGTGTCCGGCCTACGGAGACGGTTATCGCGAGTAGAACTCGACGATTAATTGTTCGTTCAGCCGGATGTCGCTCAGTTCGTGCCGTTCCGGAACCTTCACCAGGTTGCCCGACAGGTTCCCCAGATCCCGGTTCATCCAGGTGGGGACGTTGCGGCTTTCGGCCGCCTCGGCCAATCCTTTAAAGTATGTCCGGTTGCGCGATCTGGCACGGACCTCGACGATATCACCCGGGCGGAGCACGTAGGATGGGACGTCGGTCCGCCTTCCGGTCACGTTGAAATGGCCGTGGGTCACCAGCGACCGTGCCTTGGCGCGGCTTTCTGCAAAACCCATTCGGTACACCACGTTATCCAGGCGCGATTCCAGCATTTGCAGGAGGTTCAACCCGGTCAGGCCGCGTTTTTTCAACGCTTCCTGATAGTAACGGCGGAATTGCGCCTCCATGATTCCGTACACCCGGCGCGCTTTTTGCTTCTCGCGCAACTGGCGGGCGTAGTCCGAAATCCGTTGGCGTTTGAATTGCGCATCCTTGCCGTGCTGGCCGGGAGCGTATCCGCGGCGATCGAAGGCGCATTTCGCGCTCAGGCAGCGCGGGCCTTTCAGGAAAAGCTTTTCGCCTTCCCGCCGGCACATTTTGCATACCGGTGTGAGATTCTTCGCCATGCTTGTTTCCTTCCTTGGGCCGGCCTTTCCCGGCGTCCCGGGAGATGGCCCGTTGATTATTCGCTAGACTCTGCGCCGCTTGGGCGGACGGCAGCCGTTATGCGGCACGGGGGTCACATCTCGGATGGAGCGGACCTTCAATCCTGCGCCCTGAATGGCGCGGATGGCGGCCTCCCGCCCCGGTCCCGGGCCGTTGATGAAAACATCGATTTCCTGCATCCCCATGTCCTGCGCCAATTTGGCGGCCTGTTGGGCGGCCACCCGGGCGGCAAACGGGGTGCTCTTGCGCGATCCTTTGAACCCGTTCGTCCCCGCGCTGGCCCAGGCGATGGTATTGCCCTGGCTATCGGTTACGGTGACGATGGTGTTGTTGAAGGACGCGTAGATGTGCGCCTGACCGTAAGCGACGGTGCGCTTCCCTTTTTTCCCGGCGCGCGTTGTACTACGAGTTGTTCCTGGCATAATCCCTCACGACAATTTCCACAAAACCGATTGTCCGCACGGGCAATCGCCCGGTTCGAAATCCGCCCAGCCGCGGGAGGGGAAGGACCCCATACGGATTTCCGCCGAAGCGCCGCCCGGTGGAATGGCGGATCCTATTTCTTCTTGGCGCCTCGCCGGCGGCCGCGTCCGGCCACGGTTTTCTTCGGGCCCTTGCGCGTACGGGCGTTGGTGCGCGTCCGCTGCCCGCGCACCGGCAGATTGCGGCGGTGGCGGAGGCCGCGGTAGCAGCCGATCTCCACCAGACGCTTGATGTTCATCTGGACTTCCCGGCGCAGGTCGCCCTCCACCGTGAAGTGCTTTCCGATGTAATCACGCAGCGCCGTCACCTCGGCTTCGGTCAGATCTTTGATGCGGGTATCCGGGCTGACTTTGGTCTCCCGGAGAATTCGCTGCGAGATGGCCGGACCGATGCCGTAGATGTAGGTCAGGCCTACCTCGACCCGTTTTTCACGGGGTAAATCAATACCTTCGATGCGTGCCATGATTATCCCTGCCTCTGCTTATGCTTCGGGTTTTCGCAGATGATGAACACTTTGCCCGAACGGCGGACCACCTTGCATTTCGGGCAGCGTTTGCGAACGGATGACGTGACTTTCATTTTGTTCCTGCTCCTTCCGATTGCCGCAACCAAAACGTCGATTATACCGGCAAGCTTTCCTTGCGAACAGACCCCGTTCCCGTGGCTATGGGAGCGTAAGGATCATCGGCTCCGTGTCCGTGACGGCGACGGTGTGCTCGAAATGCGCCGTCATGGATCCATCGGCGGAAACGACCGTCCACTGATCAGCCAGCACCCGGGTTTCCATCGTTCCCACCAGGACCATCGGTTCGATCGCGATGGTCATCCCTGGCCGCAGCAACACGCCCGTGCCGGGCTTCATATAATTGGGCACCGCCGGGTCTTCGTGCATCTGGCGCCCAATTCCGTGGCTGGTGTAATTCCGCACGACGTGGAATCCCGCCTGTTCCACGGTCCGCTGCATCGCCGCCGAGACGTCGCCCGTTTTCCGTCCGGGCCGCATCTGATCGATGGCGGCCGCGAGCGCCTGTTGGGTGGCTTCCATCAGACGCCGCAGCAACGGGCTCGGTTCGCCCACCACCACGCTGAAGGCTGAATCGCCCACGTATCCGTCGACGATTGCGCCGCAATCCACGCTGACGATATCGCCCTCGCGGATCTTCTTTTTTCCGGGAATCCCATGCACCAGTTCTTCGTTCACCGAGACGCAGGTGACGGCTGGATACGGTGGGTCGCCGTATCCCAGGAAAGCCGGCTTGGCGCGATGTTTTTTTAAGACTTCCGCCGCCGCCGCATCGATGTCGGCGGTGGTCACCCCCACCTGGATGACCGCCTTGGCCGCTTCAAGCGCCAGCGCGTTCACCCGCCCGGCCTCGCGCATGAGAGTCAGTTCCCTGGTCGATTTCAGCGCGATGCCGCGGGAAGGGACCATGCTTACTTCTTTTTCACCGAGGCCAGGAGCTCCTCGGTCACTTCGGCGATCGGTTTCTCTCCGTCGATTTCCGCCAGGACGCCCTTGCGGCGGTAATATTCGATCAGCGGAGTGGTTTGTTCAAAATACACGCGGATCCGGTTCTTGACGGTTTCCGCTTTGTCATCCTCGCGTTGATAGAGCTCCGAGCCGTCCACGTCGCATTTTCCACTTTGCTTGGGCGGATTGAATTTCTCATGATAGACATGCCCGCCCGCCCGGCACGACCAGCGGCCCGAAAGACGTTCCACCAGCGCCTTTTCCGAAACTTTGATATACGGCGCTTTGCGCACCGCACCCAGTTTGGAATCGGCCAGCCATGCGTCCAGCGCCTGCGCCTGCGGTACCGTGCGCGGGAAACCGTCGAGGATGGCCCCCTTCGCGCAATCCGAGTTGCGCATCCGATCGCGGATCATGGAGATAGTCACATCGTCCGGCACCAGTTCACCGCGCTGCATATACCCCTGGGCCAGAATCCCAAGCTCCGTCTTCCGCTGTAAATGATCGCGGAACAGATCTCCAGAGGAGATATGCGCCAGCCCGAGGGTTTGGCTCAGGACTTTCGCCTGGGTGCCTTTTCCGGCCCCCGGGGGACCGAGCAGAACAATTAAATCAGCCATCGCTATTTCACCAGAAGTGATTCATCGTATCCCCGCAGCTTTAATTCCGCTTCGAGGTTGAAATACAGTTCGCGCACGACACCCACGACGATCAGCAATCCGGAGGAAGTGATCAGCAACATGCTGGAGGATGACCCATAATTGATGATCATCCGCACCAGGAAGGGCAGAATGGCCACAAACCCAAGGAACAAAGCACCCGGGAGAGTGATCCGGCGCATGACCTTTGTCAGATACTTCTGGGTCGCATCGCCGGCCGTCACCCCGGGAATCTGCGCCCCACTTCGCCGGAGGTTCTCAGCGAAGTTTGCCTGGGTGAATTGGACATCGGTGTAGAAAAACGTGAAGACCACCACCAACAGGAAGTACACCACCCAGTATCCCGAGTTGTTGCTGTTCATAAACTGGACCATATTCAGCGCCACCGAGTGGAGGACGTTGGTTGGGTTTGGAATCACCTGGGTCACCCAACCCCCAACCACGGCCGGCATGGAAATAAACGTTCCGGCGAAGATCAGCGGGATCATGCCCGCCATGTTAACCATCAGCGGCAGATTGGCCCGCACCGGCATCGCCTGCCGGAAACCGATCCGCCGTCCGGGGTACATCACCGGGATGTTCCGCCGTCCCTGCTGGACAATGATGATCAGGAAAACGACCGCCACGATCACCAGCACATATACGCCGAGGCTCTGCCAGCGGTGTACTTCATCGGCAAACATCGAGGCAAAATTGGTCGGGATGCGGGAGACAATTCCCGCGAAAATAATTAACGAGAGCCCCTGGTTCTTCAAGCCGTATTCCGAGATCAGTTCCCCGAGCCAGATTGCGAACATCGTCCCGGCGGTCATGGTCACGACTACCGCGAAGGATGGCAGGTTCCATCCGAAATTCGGGAACACGGTCACATTGCCGATCACCTTGTACAGCCCGATCTGCGAAAGGGATTGCAGCGCCGCCATGGGAACCGCCACGTAATACGTCCATCGTTCCATCCAACGCTGGTAGCCTTGTGGATCTTCCTTCTGGCGCTCGGCCATGCCGGGAAGGACCGGGGAAAGCAGCTGCAGGATGATCTGCGCCGTGATGTAGGGATACGGTCCCATAGCCAGAACAGAGAAATTGGCAAGCGTTCCCCCCGAAAGCAAATCAAGGAAGCCAAGGACGGTGCTGTTTTGGTTCTTGAACAGGGCGCGTAGTGCGGCCGGATCGACCCCCGGCACGGGGATGTGCGCGGCAATCCGGTAGATGACCAGCAGAAACGCGGTGATCAGGATCCGGTTGCGCAGATCTTCCGCCGCCCAGAGGTGCTTTAGAAAATTGATCGCCTTACGCAGCATGGAAATGCTTCCTTTCCGAACCCCGAATTGCCACCGGGCTTAACCCTGCGCCTTGCTGGGTTCCCATTCCTCGACTTTGCCGCCCGCCGCTTCGATCTTGGCGCGGGCGCCGCCGCTTACTTTCTGCACGCGCACCGTCAGAGGCACTTTTACTTCGCCGCGTCCAAGAATGGCCACCGGCCGCTTCGGATCCGGCAGCAAGCCCTGTTCGACCAGAAACTCCGGCGTAATCACCGTTCCCTTGGGAAATTCGGCCAGCAGATCCAAATTTACTTCCCGGTAATTCGTCTTCTGCAGGGGAGTGAATCCGCGCTTGAAGGGCAGGCGTCGAAAGAAAGGTAAATTTCCGCCTTGGAAATACAGGGAAGGTCCGCCGCCTTGCCGCGCACCCTGGCCTTTGGTTCCGCGGCCGGCGGTTTTGCCCTGGCCGGCTGAAATGCCCCGCGCAACCCGCTTCCGCCGGTGGGTTGAGCCCGGGTTCGGTGTGAGTTCATGCAATTTCATCGTTATTTCTCCTTACCCGTCCCGGCGTCAACCGACACCAAATGCCCCACCTTGGCCAGCATGCCTTTCAATTGCGGCGTGTCCGCCTGTTCGACGGTCTGATTAATGTGCCGCAAACCGAGCGCAACCAGCGTGGCCCTATGCCGGTAGGTCGTGCCGATCGGGCTTCGGACAAGAGTGATCCGAAGCACCTTGGCGGTTTTTTTCTTGGCCGGCTTCTGGACGATTTTCTTCTCAGTCATTCGCTTTTCGCTCCCAGAAGGGGATGACGTCGCGCGCTTCTTTCCCGCGAACCGCCGCCAGCACCTTCGGATCCTTCAATTGATCCAGTGCATCCACGGTGGCCGAAACCACATTCAGCACGTTGGAGGACCCCATCGACTTGGTCAGGATATCGTGGACTCCCGCCGCCTCCAGCACGGCGCGCACACCGCCTGCGGCGATCACGCCTGTTCCGGGGGAAGCCGGTTTGAGCATGACGATCGCGCCGCCGCACTTTCCGATGACCTCGTGCGGGATGGTGGCTTTGGAAAGCGGGACGTTGTGCATCAGGCGGCGGGCCTTTTCCGTGCCCTTGCGAATGGCGTCGGGCACCACTTTGCTCTTTCCGATCCCCACGCCAATCCGCCCGTGGTTGTCGCCCACGACCACGACGGTCCGGAAGGAGAAATGCCGTCCACCTTTGACGACTTTCGCCACCCGCGAAATATCGATCACCCGTTCGTCGAATTCGGGTTTAATATCTTGTTTGGATTCCCGTCTGTCGTTTCGTGGCATCGTATGCTCCCATTGCGCTTGCGCGCCGTCCCTGCACCTAGAACTGCAATCCGGCTTCGCGGGCGGCGTCCGCCAGGGCCTTCACGCGCCCGTGGTAGCGGTATCCGCCGCGGTCGAATACCACCTGCTGGATTCCCTTGGTTTGCGCCCGCTGGGCCAGTGCCTTGCCTACTTCCTTGGCCTGTTCCGATTTTTTCAGCTTGCCGATCTTTTCACGCAGTTCCTTGTCGATAGTCGACACGGCCACCAGGGTTTTCCCCGTGGTGTCGTCGATGATCTGCGCGTAGATCTGTGAGAGGCTGCGGTAAACCGAAACCCTCGGCCGCTGGGGCGTTCCCGCTACATGGCGGCGGACATGCAGGTGGCGCCTGGTTCGTTTTTGCTCACGCGATTTCCGACTCATGGCTCATCCTCGACTTTATTTCGTGGCTGCCGCTTTGCCGGCCTTGCCCGCCTTGCGGCGCACATGTTCGCCGACGTACCGCAGTCCTTTTCCCTTATACGGTTCCGGAGGCCGAATGTGACGGATATCCGCCGCCATCTGGCCAACCTGTTCCCGGTCGAATCCCTTCACCTGAATGGTGCGCGCTTTCTCGTCGACGGTAAAGGCGATCCCCGCCGGTGGTTTGACCGTCACTGGATGCGAAAAACCAACGCTCAAGACGAGATCGGCGCCCTTCAATTCCGCCCGGTAGCCCACGCCCTCGATCTGTAGATTCCTTTGGAACCCATCGCTGACGCCGGTGACCATATTCTGGACCAGCGCGCGGGCCATGCCGTGCAAAGCACGTTCCTTGCGGTCATCCGACGAGCGCTTCACCTGGAGAGTGTCGGCTTCGCGCACGAAACTGAGGACACCCGGAAACGTGCGCGCCAGCTCGCCTTTCGGGCCGCGCACCTTCACGGTGGTCCCTTCAATTTGAATTTGCACTCCGGCCGGTATCTTCACCGGCAAACGTCCGATCCGCGACACGCAAACCTCCTTCTACTGCTTCGACCCGGTCCGGGAATCCGGACCGCGCTCTACCATACCTTGCAGATGACTTCCCCGCCCACGCCCAATTTCCGGGCGCGCGCTCCGGTCATGACGCCCTTCGGGGTGGAGACGATCGTCACCCCCAGGCCCGACAATACGCGCGGGATTTCCCGCTTGCTGGCGTACACCCGCCGCCCCGGCCGGCTGACCCGTTCCAGTCCGGTAATCACCGGACGGCGCTCGCGGCGCTCGCCCATGTACTTCATATACAGGCGCAGAACTCCCTGCGGGGATCCTTCGGCGGCCACTTCGTATTTCTCGATATAGCCTTCATCCTTGAGAATCTGCGCCAGCGCGGTTTTCATCTTGGAGCCGGGCATGGCAACCACAGGGTGCCCGGCCAGCAGTCCGTTGCGGATGCGGGTGAGCATATCGGCAATAGGATCCATAACACTCATCAGTTCACTCTCCTTGGCGGGGCAAAAAACGCCTTCCGCCTACCAAGACGCCTTGACCACGCCCGGGATCATCCCGTTGAGCGCCTGCTCGCGGAAGCAGATGCGGCAAAGTTGGAACTTGCGCATATATCCCCTCGGCCGGCCGCACATCTTGCAGCGGTTGCGGACCCGCACCGGATATTTTCGCCGCGTTTCGCGGATGATGATGGATTTTTTCGCCATGGTCTATGATCCCTTCGTAAACGGCATGCCCATCAGCTGCAGCATGCGCCGACCTTCCTGGTCATTCCGCGCCGAAGTCACGATCGTCACTTCGAATCCGCGGACCTTGTCGATCTTGTCGTATTGAATCTCCGGAAAAATCAGCTGCTCGCGCAGGCCCAGCGTGTAATTCCCACGCCCGTCGAAGGCATCCGGCGGAACCCCGCGGAAATCGCGCACCCGGGGCAGGGCGATGTTCATCAACCGGTCGAGGAACGACCACATGCGCTCGCCACGCAGGGTGACCGTCACGCCGATCTCTTTCCCTTCGCGCAGCTTGAAATTCGCCACGCTCTTCTTGGCTTTGGTGACAACCGGCTTCTGGCCGGTAATGGCCGTCACATCCGCCACGGTGGCTTCGAGCGCCTTGGGATTATCGATCGCTTCGCCCAACCCGACGTTGAGCACCACCTTCCGCACCCGCGGCGCCTGCATCACATTGGCGTAGGAAAACTCCCGTTGCATGGCGGGAAGGATCTCTTTCCGATAACGATCTTGTAGAATATGCGTCATGCTTCTTTCTCCTACTTCCGGGGGGCGTCCAGCGGATTTTCGCAGGATTTGCAGAATCGCCCACGGCCTTCCTCGCCGGAGCGGCGAACCACCCGCGTGAGTTTTTCACACTTCGGACACACCAGCATCACGTTGGAAATGTGGATCGGTGCCGGGAATTCAACCGTGCCGCCCTTGATCGCGCGTCCGGATCCGGTCTGTTTGGTCTGCCGGCTGTGTTTCTTCTGGAGGTTGACTCCCTCCACCACCAGCCGATCTTCCTTGGGCATGGCGCGCAGCACCACACCCCGCGTTCCGCGGTCCGATCCGGTGAGAATTTCCACTGTGTCGCCCTTCCTGATATCCACGTGTAACTCCTGTCAGATGACTTCCGGCGCTAAGGAAACGATTTTCATGAATCCCTTTTCGCGCAATTCCCTCGCCACCGGTCCGAAAATTCTCGTCCCTCTGGGATTTTCCCCGTCGGCATCCAAAATGACGGCGGCGTTGTCGTCGAAACGGATATAGGATCCGTCGTCGCGCCGATATTCCTTCGAGGTCCGGACGATGACCGACTTAACGACCTCGCTCTTCTTCACGGTTCCCTGGGGGGCGGCGGATTTCACGGTAGCCACGATCACGTCGCCCACGTAGCCCGTCTTGCGGCGCGATCCGCCCTGGATGTGTATAACCAGCAACTCGCGCGCACCAGTGTTGTCGGCCACGACCAGGCGGGTTTCCTGCTGGATCATGCCTCACCTCCGGTGGGAGCTTTCACCGGCTCCTGAATCCGGCGGCCGTGCGCCAGCACGGTTTCGACCACCCAGCGTTTGCGCTTCGAGATCGGGCGGCTCTCCACAATCTCCACCCGGTCCCCCTTCTGACAACCGCGTTCATCGTGGACCAGGAACTTCTGGCTGCGATGTACGACCTTGCCATATAGCGGGTGGCGCACGGTGCGGTCCACCCGGACCACGACGGTCTTGGTCATGCTCGTTCCGACTACGGTTCCGATCATGCGTCGGCGCGGGTTCGTCATTGGCTCTTTCCTTCCCGGGCAGCTTCCAGCTCACGCTCGCGCAAGAGGGTGCGCATCCGTGCGATATTCCGCCGCGCGATCTTCAGCCTCGAGGTGTCGGTTTGCTGTCCCATGGTGAATTGGAAGCGCAGGTTCATGAGTTCCCTGCAGGCCTGATCCAATTGCAGCTACAATTCTTCCGTGTTCAGGGCGCGCATTTCTTCGGTATTCATCCGCGTTACTCCGTTGCGCCGGTGGTTTCCAGCTTGGCGATCATTTTTGTTTTTAATCCGAATTTGAAGCCCGCGAGGCGCAACGCATCGCGCGCGGCGTCCTCGGGCAGTCCGCCCACTTCGAAGATGATCCGGCCGGGTTTCACCACCGCCACCCAATGGTCCACCGCGCCCTTGCCTTTTCCCATGCGGGTTTCGGCGGCCTTCTGGGTAACCGGCTTGTCCGGGAAAATCCGGATCCAAATCTTTCCGCGGCGCTTCATGGAATGCACCAGGGCGCGCCGGGCGGCTTCGATCTGCCGCTGGGTGAGCCAGCCCGGCTCGAGAGCCTGCAGCCCGTATTCCCCGAACGACAGTTCCGTGCCGCGGGTTTCGTGCCCGGTCATGCGGCCGCGCATTTGTTTGCGCCATTTGACGCGCTTTGGCATCAACATTTCATCTTCCTCCACACCCGCTCCCCGCCGGTAAGTTTTATACGCCGGAAGGTTTCGCAGGCAGCGTGCTTACTCCGAGACGTAGGCGCCTTCGGTCACTTCCACTTTATCTTCGGTATCCGAGCGCGACTCGCCCTTGAAGATCCACACTTTCACACCAATCCGTCCAAAGGTGGTCCGCGCTTCGGAGCGGGCAAAGTCGATGTCTGCCCGGAGCCACTGCAGCGGCACGCGCCCTTCGCGCATCCATTCGGTCCGCTTCATTTCGCTTCCCGAAAGGCGGCCGGCGCACATGATTTTGACTCCCTGGGCGCCCTGGCGCATGGCCTGGGCCACGGCACGCTTCATGGCGCGGTTGTGGCTGATCCGGCGTTCCAACTGGCGCGCAATGTTGTCGGCCACCAGAGTCGCTTCGATGTCCGGCTGGCTGATCTCCTGGACCTTGAGATCCACCTTGCAGCCGGTGATCTTTTCCAAATGCTGGCGCAGTTCCTTGACGGCGGCACCCTTGCGGCCGATGAAGACGCCCGGCTTGGCCGTAAAGACGAATACGCGCACCAGATTGTGGTCGCGCTCGATTTCCACTCGCGCGATGGCTGCGTCGGTGGCGTTCCTCAGGATCAGCCGGCGAATCTCGGCGTCCTGGTGCAGCCGTTGGGCGTATTCCTTCCCTTCGGCGAACCACCGGCTTTCCCACGTCTTGTTGATATTCAGACGAAATCCAATTGGATTTACTTTGCGACCCATACCTGCTCCTGGTCTGATTGTTCCCGGAACGCGCGATTATTCCGCATCGCGCAATACGATCGTCACATGCGACGACCGACGAAGGATCGGTTTGAACCGGCCCCGGGCGCCAAAGCGGCGCCATTTGCGGGTGGGGCCCTCGTTGGCGAAAATTTGCGCCACGATCAGGTCTTCTTTGTGCAGTCCCTGGTTTTCCACCGCATTGGCCATGGCGGATTTAAGGAGCTTGGCGAGGCGCGCGGCCGCGGTTTGCGGCATCGCCTGTAGGAAGGTCAGTGCTTCCTCGGCCTTGGCTCCACGTACCGCGGTCATCACCCGCCGCATTTTTTGGGCGGAGGATGCGGCATAGCGGATCTTCGCGCGAACCTCACTCATGTTCGCCCTCCTTCGGGGCTTCCGCCGGCGCCGCCCCCGCCGCCCCCGCCGCAGTGACGGCTTCCTTTGTGACGTGTCCCCGGAACGTGCGCGTTGGGGCGAACTCGCCCAACCGGTGGCCGACCATGTTCTCGGTGATGTAAATCGGAACATGCCGCCGCCCGTCGTGCACGGCGATGGTATGCCCGACCATCTGCGGGAAGATGGTGCTAGCCCGGCTCCAGGTGCGGACGACTTTCTTTTCGCCCTTCTGGTTCATGGCTTCCACTTTCTTGAGAATCTTGGGGTCAATGAACGGCCCCTTCTTCAGCGATCGCGACATATTGGCTTCTCCTCGGCAGACCCGGCCTTACTTGCGCTTGGAAGGCCGCCGCCGGACGATATACCGGTCGGTCTTCTTGTTGTTGCGGGTGCGGTACCCGCGCGTCGGCTTGCCCCACGGACTCTTCGGACCCGGAAGGCCCGTCGGCTGGCGCCCCTCGCCGCCGCCATGCGGATGGTCACGCGGCGACATGGCCGTGCCGCGGACGGTCGGCCGGATGCCCATGTGGCGTTTGCGCCCGGCCTTGCCCAGTTTGATGTTGCGCCGGTCCACGTTGCCCACCACGCCGATCGTGGCGTAGCACGTTTGCCGGATCAGGCGCATTTCGCCGGACGGCAGCCGCAGCTGGGCGTACTCGCCTTCCTTGGCCAGCAGTTGCGCGCCGGTTCCCGCCGAGCGGACGAGTTGCCCGCCCTTGCCCTCCTGGAGCTCGACGTTATGGACGAGCGTGCCGACGGGGATTTGTGAAATCGGCATCGCGTTTCCCGGCCGGATTTCCGCCTTCGTGCCGGAGATAATCGTATCGCCCACTTTAAGCTCGAGCGGGGCGATGATGTAGCGCTTTTCCCCGTCGACGTAGTTGAGGAGCGCGATCCGCGCCGAGCGATTCGGGTCGTATTCGATCGCCGCCACCTTGGCGGGAATGTCGAACTTGTCGCGCTTGTAATCGATCAGGCGCTGGTGCCGGCGGCTGCCGCCACCGCGATGGCGCACGCTAATGCGGCCGTAGGCGTCCCGTCCGCCGCGCTTCTGCTTGTGGACCAGCAGCGACTTTTCCGGCGTATGCTTGGTCACCTCTTCGAAGCTGGAACTGGTCATCCCGCGCCGCCCCGGCGAGGTGGGTTTGTACGTTTTCACCGGCATGGCGTTATCCCTTCACCCCTTCAAAGATGGGGATGGTCCCCTTCGACAATTTAACGATCGCTTTTTTATAGCCTCCCCGGCGGCTGCGCTGGCGGCGGGTCCGCAGTGAGCGGGTGGTTTTCGGCGTGGCCACCACGATTTCCACGTGGGCGACCTTGACGTTTTCGAACATCTTCTCCACCGCGTGTTTGACCTGGATCTTGTTGGCATTGGAAAGGACTTCGAAGGTGTACTGACTTTCCTTGGCCAAGCGGATCGATTTTTCCGAAATGATCGGACGGCGCAGAATATTTTCCAGATGTTCCGTCATTCGGCCCTCCCCGGATCCAGCCACTTCTGAATTTGCTCCAGCGCCCCCAGCGCCAGAACCACTTTTTCGTATTTGAATAAATCCCGGATGTTCAAATAGCTGGCGCGCAGAGTCTTGGCCTTGACCAGATTACGCGTGGAGCGTTCGACGGCCTCATTGCGTTCCGGAAGGAGCACGAGCGCGTCTTCCGTCCCGGCCACCGTTTGCAACGCCTTGGCCATCGCCTGGGTGCTCACCCGCGGCAGGGCGATCCGGTCCACGACCACGATCGACTTTTCCGAATTCTTGACCGAGAGGGCCGAGCACAACGCCGCCCGGCGCATCTGCTTGGGCATATGCAGCGTGTAGCTTCGGGGAATGGGCGTATGGACTTTGCCGCCGCCGCGCCATTGGGGTGCTCGGATGGAACCCTGGCGGGCGCGTCCGGTCCCCTTCTGCTTCCACGGTTTGCGGCCCCCGCCGCTCACTTCCCCACGCCCCTTGGTTTTATGGGTGCCCAGATGCGCGTTCGCCTGCTGATAGACCAGCGCCTGATGCATGAGGTCCTTGCGGACGGGCGCCTCGAAAATCGCGGCCGGCAATTCCACCGTACGCACCACCTTGCCCTTCATGTTGATCACGTCGACTTCCATCGCTGTCGCTTCCCTTCTTTCGCCGGCGGATTTCCGCTTACTGTTTGCGCGCTTCGCGGATCACGACGATCCCGCCCTTGGGTCCCGGCACGCTCCCGGCCACCCCCAATAAATTGCGTTCCGAATCGACCAGGGCCACCCGCAACCCGGAAGAGGTTACCCGGGATGTCCCCATGTGGCCAGCCATACGTTTGCCTTTGTAGACCCGTCCCGGCGTGGTCGTGGATCCGATGGATCCCGGAGCGCGCTGCCGGTCGGATTGCCCGTGGGTCTTCGGGCCACCGTGGAACCCGTGGCGCTTCACTCCGCCCTGGAACCCCTTGCCTTTCGAAGTGCCAACGACGTCCACCTTTTCGCCGGCCTGGAAGATATCGACGCCGACGCGATCTCCCGCTTTCGGCGCCTCGCCGGCATCCACCCGGAATTCCCGCAGGTATTTCAGCGGTGCCAGGGAGGCTTTTTGCAGATGGCCCAACTCGCCCGAGGTCATCCGCTTGCTTTTAATTTCCCCGAAACCGAGCTGCACGGCGGAATAACCTTCCTTCGCCACGGTGCGGACCTGGGCAACAAAACACGGCCCGGCTTCAATGATCGTTACCGGGATCAACCGTCCGGCATCGTCGAAGACCTGGGCCATGCCCAATTTTTTCCCAATTAATCCTTTCATCCTTTGTCTCCTCTGCTGGATTGGGACTGTCAGCCTGGGAAGGGCTGCATCATCCCTACGCCTGTCAGTTAACCTGCCGTCTGCGCTTGCGCGCAGGTCCGGACCGGTTCTTTCCGGGCGACGTATCCCGTGCGAATTAGATCTTCATCTCCACATCGACACCCGCCGGCAAATTCAACCGCATCAGGGCATCGAGCGTTTTGGCATCGGGTTCAAGCACTTCGATCAGGCGCTTGTGCGTGCGAATCTCGAAATGCTCCTGCGAATCCTTGTCGATATAGGCGCCGCGGATAACGGTGAACAGTTCCCGCTCGGTCGGGAGGGGAACCGGTCCCACCACGTGGGCTCCGTTCCGCTCCGCGGCTTCCACGATGCGCTTGGCCGATTGGTCCAGGATGCGGTGGTCGTATGCTTTTAGACGGATGCGGATTTTTTGTCGCGCCATGATTGTCGCCTAGTCGATTATCTCAGTGATCACGCCGGCGCCCACGGTCAGACCGCCTTCGCGAATCGCGAATTTCGAACCCTTCTCCAGCGCCACCGGCACGATCAACTCCACCGTCAGGTTCACCGTG
>JBEKDW010000006.1:0-21865 GCA_050014155.1 Anaerolineales bacterium | reverse complement strand
GATTCAACAAAAATCACTGCCGGATAATCCCCTCCCTCCTTCCCATATCACGGGAAGGAGGGAGGGGAAGGGGAGGATGGATAGGATGGTTATAGTGTGCCGCCGCTAACCTTCCTTACAGTCACCAGCGATCCCAGTGCACGATTTCATCGAGCGGTTTGCGCCCGGGATTGAGCACTCCCGAGGGCGGCTGAAGTTTGGGGTCAAAATACCCGAACGAGATGGCGATGTACGCCTGCCACTCGGCGGGAATTCCGAGGATCCGCCGGACCTCGTCCGGCTCATAAAGGCTGGCCAGGCAGGAACCGACGCCCTCTTCCCAGGCGGCGAGCTGCATGTAGGCCGCGGCCTGGCCGGCGTCGAAGGCGATGGTTACTTTTTGCGCGGGGTCCGGGGTGACAATGACTACGCCGAGCGACGCTCCGGCGAGGTGGCCGGCGTAGCGTCCGGTGCGCGAGAGCTGCTCCAGGGTGGCCCGGTCGCGCACGGCGACGAAGTGCCAGGGTTGGGAATTCTTCGCGGATTGGGCGCGACGCCCCGCGCGGAGGATGCGTCCGACGACGTCCTCCGGGAGAGGCGCGGGCAGAAATACCCGCACGGCGTATTTTTCGCGGATGGCCTTGGCGACGTTCATGCCTGTTCCTCCCGGGAGTAAATTATTCGATCGTATTGCGTTTGAAGTCGGGGAGCGCGCGGAGGTAAACCGTTCGGGCGTCGAATTTTTCTACGCGGCCGGTCAATCGCAGCAGTTCGAGCTCGGTATCCTGAACCGGATGGCCGAAGGCGCCCTGGTGTAGGAAATCCCCGGTCTGGATGTCTTGCAGGGTTCCTTCCTCCCATTCGATTACGACGGTGCCGTCTTGGAGGACATAGACCCAGTCGCGATTTACCGGTGTTCCATTCGTCATAGAAACCTCCGCGAGCGCGGCATGCGAGCGGACGGACGGAAGTAAGTTTACCATAGCGCAATCCTGGGCGGCAAATCTGCGCCGCTGCCGGCCGGCATCCGGACATCCGATGTCAGCGTGCGGTAGATTCACCTAGGAATTAATGCGACGCGAGCCAGTCCAGGCTGTGGATCCACATCAATTCGGTCGAGTCGTGTTTCACGCCGGGATGGAGAGTGACGCGCTGCCGGTCCGGAGTTTCGCAGTAGGTTTCCCGCAACTCCTCCTGAAACCGGAGCGCCCCTTCCGGGGGCACGTGCCGGTCCTCAGCGCCGCATTCAAAAGAGATCGCGGGGCGGCGCTGGTACGCTTCGAGATGCGTCAGCGGATTGAATCGATCATAGAAGAATTGCGCGTATGCGTCCGGTTCGCCCGGCGCCATTTCCGTACCCGCACGGAGCCAGTCCGGTGTGGAGTTGATCGCGGCCGCGCAGACGATGCGCGGATCGATTCCCGCGATGGCGACGGCGATATCCCCGCCCATGGAGATGCCTCCCAGATACACTTCCTGGCCGACGGCGAGATTCGCCATGGCCCAATCGATGACGCGCAGCGCGTCCAGCGCGGTCTGCCCGAAGATCGGCCACATATAGCGGCGGAAGTTACCAAACACTCTGGTTTCCATCTCCTCCGAGGATTCCCGCGCGCGTTCCCCGTGCTGCCACGGATCGTAGCTCAGGGCGGTAAATCCTTTTGCGGCCAGTTGCCTGAGCTGCGGCTCGGTCGATTCTTTGGCACCGGTAAACCCTGGCAGCCAGACGGCCAGTTTGCCCCGCGAGGAGCGGGGATCGGGTTCGATCCAGATCGCCGGGACGTGGTCGATTCGCGTTTTATGTATTTCGGATTTAGGCAAAGAGTTCATGGATTCATCCTTACTTTCCAGCCGGGCTGCCTCGGGAATTTACGCGAGGTAGCACGCTGTCCAATGTGCGCCGCCCTTATCCTCCAGCGGCGGATGAGGTTGGAAACGGCACACATCCGTCGAGATCGGACAGCGGGCGAGAAACCGGCATTGCGGCGGCGGATCGACCGGTGTTCCGACACTGCCCAGGATCTCGGGAGCCTTACGCCGGGCGCGCGGATCGGCTTCGGGAACGGCCGAGAGCAGCGCGCGGGTGTAAGGATGCAGGGGATGGTGGAGCAGCTCTTCCGTCGCGCCCGTCTCGACGATTTTTCCGAGATACATCACCGCCAGCCGCCGGCTCATATAGCGGGCCACGGCAAGATTGTGGGTGATGAACAGGTAGGCAAGCTGCATCGCCCCGCCAAGGTCCAGCATGAGGTTCATGATCCCGGTGCGGATCGAGGCGTCGAGCATCGACGTAGGTTCGTCGGCCGCTACGAAGGACGGATTTAAAATCAAAGCACGGGCGATGGCCACACGCTGGCGCTGGCCGCCCGAAAGCTCGTGCGGAAGCCGGGACCCGAAGGTTGCGATGGGGCTCAGCCCCACGGTGTGCAGCATTTCCGAAACGCGGTTCCGCCGCTCAACCGGGTCGGAGATCCCCTGGATTGCCAGCGGTTCCCCGACAATGTCCAGTACCTTCATCCGCGGGTCGAGCGATTCATACGGATCCTGGAAGATGATCTGCGCCTTGCGTCGGAAGGTTTTCATCGGCGCGCCTTCCCGCAACGCCGAGAGGTCGATCGGCGATCCATTCTCCATGTCGAACAGGATCCGGCCGGAGGTTGGTTTCAGCAGGCGCACGAGCAGTTTGGCCGTTGTTGTTTTTCCGCAGCCGGATTCCCCCACCAGCCCCAGGGTTTCCCCGCGGCCGATCACAAACTCAACGTCGTCGACCGCGTGCACGCGGGAGCGCACGCGCGCGATGACGCCGCGTTCGACGGGGAAGAATTTCGTCAGGTGGCGGGCTTCCACGAGCGGCGGTGTCACGCGGCCTCCATGGGATTCCAACACGCGGCGTAATGGCCGCCGCCGTAATCCTTCCAGTCGGGGACGCGCGCCGCGCAGATCTCCAGCGCGCGCGGGCAGCGCGGATGGAAGCGGCAGCCGGAGGGCGGATGCAATAGATCCGGCGGCTCGCCGGCTAGGGGTGAAATCCGCCGCAGGGGATCGTGGAGATTGGGAAAGCTCACCAGCAGCGCGTGCGTATACGGATGCAGACTATGATCGAAGAGTTCCACGCTTTCGCCAAGCTCGGCCAACCGGCCGGCGTACATCACTGCCAGGCGGCGGCTCGTCTCGGCCAGCACGGCGATGTCGTGCGAGATGTAGATCATGCTCATCCCCAGGCGTTCCTGCAACGCCCGGATTTCACGCAGGATCGAATCCTGGACGATCACGTCAAGCCCCGTGGTCGGCTCGTCGGCGACGACCAGTTCCGGATTGCCGGCCAGTGCCATGGCGATCGCCGCCCGCTGGCGCATTCCG
Organism: Anaerolineales bacterium; assembly: GCA_050014155.1. Classification (GTDB taxonomy): domain Bacteria; phylum Chloroflexota; class Anaerolineae; order Anaerolineales; family RBG-16-64-43; genus FEN-1073. Next base: position 18,526 of record JBEKDW010000006.1, on the reverse strand, counting down.
CCGCTGAACTCGTGCGGATATCCGTCCATCATCGCGGGGTCCACCCCGGCCATCGCGAACAGTTCCGCCGCGCGCGAGCGGGCCTGCCGGCGCGATAGGCCGGCGTCGCGCGAGTGCAGCACCTCGCAGACTTGGTCGCCCACCCGGTACACCGGATGCAGCGAATTCATCGCATCCTGGAAGACGATCGCAATCCGCCGCCAGCGGAAGGGACGCATCGCTTCTTCGGAAAGCGGGAGCAGATCGGTCCCATTCAGGATTGCCCGCCCGCGCAGGACGCGTCCGCTCTCCGGCAGCAGCCGGAGCAGGCTCAGGGCGAGCGTTGTTTTTCCGCAGCCGGATTCCCCCGCCACACCCAGCACCTCGCCGCGGGCGAGGTCGAACGAGACGTCATCCACTGCGGACACGTCGCCGGCGCGAGTGGCATACCACACGCTCAGGTTTTCCACTTTCAGCAATGTTTCTTTTTCCATCGTGATCTCTTGGAACCGCGCATTGGATCGGCCGCAGGATTCGGACCGATTCGTTGGGAGGGATGCGCCGGGAAGACGCCTGTCGACAACCCCGGGAACACTTCCGCAGTATCCGCTCGAGGCAGGATGGTTTTTACTATAAACGAAATTCGAAACCCGCGTCAAGCAGAACCAAACCAAAACGCACGGGAATGCTCGTGCGTTTTGGTATTTTTCTATCCCGAAGGATGGAAGAAACCGCTTTTAGGATTCGGGAATATCAAAAGCTTCCAGATTCCACAAATCGGTGGCGGCGGTCGGGTCCATGATCAAACCGGTAAGGTCGGGGCGCGCGACGGCCATTTTCACCGTGAGGTAGAGCGGAATCGACGGCAAGTTTTCGGCGAAAATTTTCTGCGCTTGATATTGATTCTGGATATAGGCCGCCGTACCGGGAAGCGACCGGTGAGCCAGATCACAGGCTTGGTCGTATTCCGGATTGGAAAAGCCGGTCGGATTTGAACCGGAATACCCGTTGTCGATGGTCGGAATCTCCGCGGTAGTGTACAGCTCACAGGCGGGCTCCACACCCGCGATCCATCCGAACTGAACCGTCTCGAAGAGGCGTCCGAAGAGTAACCCGTCCGCGTTGGCGACAAACATGGAATTATCGGTGAAAGATGCAACGTACCCGATCCCGCATTCCAGAAGGCTGGTGCCATAGACGGCGGCGGCCGCCTGCCGGAGTTCGGTGGACACCATCGTGGAATTGACAATCAACTTTGTCCCATTGGCCACGCCGGTCACGCCCTGCGCCGTGCGCGGCGTGGCCGGGTCGTTGTCGAGATCTCTCCATCCGATCTGGTCGAGCAGGGCCATCCCCTTGGCCGTATCAAACGGGTACTTGGCGACGTCCTTATTAAAGAGCGGATCCTGCGGTGGAACGTAATCATCGGGGACGGCGGAGAGGCCGCCGAGCGTCTGATCGACCACCTTCTGCCGGTCCAGACAAAAGGCAATCGCCTCCCGCAGGCGAACGTCCGAATAATCCAGTGCGCCTATCCCGGCCGCCGGTTTGAGGTTGAAATCCAGATGCTCCCAGGCGGTGCCGGTTGTGAACGCCGCCTGCAGATTCTTCTGGGATTGCAGGCTCTGGATCTCGGCGATCTGGTCGTCCAATTGAACCGTCTGATCCACCACGTCGCATTCACCCGACAGGAGCGTCGAGATCCCCAGCCGTCCGTCGGGGCCGATGAATTTGATATGCAGCGTATCAAAATGCGGCAGTCCTTCGCCGGCGCGGAAATAATTGGGATTCTTTTTCAGGAGAATTTCGGTGCCCGCAGTCCAGGACTGGATGATGTATGGCCCCCAGCCGATCGGAATCCGGGTGGAGGCGTCGGCGGTGAGCAGTTCGGCCGCCGACATCTTGCCCCAAGCGTGGCGCGGCAGGGGCACCCAGAACCGGTGGGAATACGAAGGATCGATGTTGCCCGGGAGCGCGGTCCAGCGGACCGTGAGGTCGTCCAGTTTTTCATACGCCTGCGTGCCGAGGATGGCGCGCGTCATTCCGGCCGGGGCAGGCGTGTCGGGCGAGGATGAGAGCTCGAAGGAATAGACGGAATCATCCGCCGTGAGCGGCTCCCCGTCGGACCACAGCAGACCGGATTTCAACACGAACGTCACCTGCAGTTGATCCATCGTCACCGAACCGCCCGAATAGGTTGCGACGCACGAAGCGTCGGTGCATCCGGCGGGGCGGTATTTCACGCCGGGCACGAGCGCAGCCGCGGCTCCGTTGTCGTCGAAAATTTTATCCCCTTGTTTCACCGCCATCTGTTTGAGGACCGCGCCGCTGTTGTCGAGCGTCGGCAGGGATTTGAGGATCACCGGAGTGTAGGAATAGTTGAGCGAGTCGATCGGCCCGTCGTACACCGTCTCCAGCACGGTGCGCGTCGCCAACCCGCCTCCGCCGTAAAGATACAGGCTCTTGGGTTCCTCACCCATGCAGATGGTCAGGCTGCGGGGAGGTTGGATGGTTCCGGTCGGAGTGTTCGCCTCCGTCGGAAGCTGCGTGCCGGGCGTGATGGACGAACTTCCCCGGCACCCGGCCAGGACGAACGTAAGAAGTGTTGCCAGCAGGAAAGGTTTTGTGGTATGCGTGATGTTCCTCATGATGGTTATTCCCCCGATTTCAAAGAATGCAGTACTCTAGCATGAGCCGGGAAGTTGGGCAAGCCCCGCTTCCGCTGTTCAGGCCGAGCCTCGGAAAATGCCTGAAATTAATATTTCCATTGAATTGAACGGCCTTGTACCAGTATAAAAAAATTCCTTCGAAGGTGGACATTATCGAAGCCGAACGACGAACGGTTGCCCTCGCGTTCGCCCTCGCGCCTGCCCTCGCGAGGCGGGGGAAGCGGGGGAAGCGGGGCTACTCCTTTTCTGCTCCGGGCGCTTGCGCCTTCCAGCTTGCAATCAGCCGCTTTTCCTCGTCGGATAATTCCGCTTTCGCCAGAAGATCGGGACGGCGAAGGAAAGTGCGCCGCAGCGACTGCTCGCGGCGCCATTGCCGCAACTGGGCATGGTTACCCGAAAGCAGGATGTCCGGTACGCCCCAACCGCGAAACTCGGGCGGGCGGGTGTAGTGCGGATATTCCAGTAATCCGCTCGAATGGCTGTCGTCGCGGGCTCCTTCCTCGTCGCCGAGAGCTCCGGGCAGGAGGCGCGCGACGGCTTCCACCACCACCAGCGCCGCCAGCTCGCCGCCGGAAAGCACGTAGTCGCCGATGGATAGCTCCTCGCTCGCCAGGTGTTCGCGTACGCGCTCGTCCACTCCTTCGTACCGCCCGCAAAGCAGCGCGAACCCCGGAGTCTCCGCGAGCGCCCAGGCCTTCTGCTGTGTGAACGGCGTCCCCTGCGGGGTGAGCAGGATGACGGGCAGCGCGGGCGGCGACCCGAGGACAGCCTCCACCGCAGTGAAGATCGGCTCCGGCTTCATCACCATCCCGCCGCCGCCGCCGTACGGAGCGTCGTCGGCCACCTGGTGACGGTCCGTTGCGGCATCGCGGATGTTGTGCACTCCCACCGTGAGCAAGCCATGCGCAACCGCGCGGCCGAGAATGCTTTCGCGCAGCGGGGCTTCAAAGAGATTCGGGAAGAGAGTAAAGATTTCGATCGTTAACATGGCGGTACGGCAGGGTCATTCTAGCCGCTCCGCGGAGGGAAGGCAAATCCCCGTTATTCTGACGCAATATGTCATCCCGAGGCCTCCTTTAAGAAACGAGGGATTGGTGACTCAAATATGAAAGGACTGACAATATGAATGCGCCGGTCTCCTCGCATATGCACTGCCGATTCCTCCCCCTCGCCTGCGGCTCGGGGTCGGAATGACATACGGCGCAAGTTATCCCGAGCCCCCTTCAGGGGGCGAGGGATCGGTACCGCAATAATGGAGATACAGACACCGCATGAATGCCTACATTAAAATCAATATGCTATAATCCGCGTCCGTTGCCGCCGGTTGGATCCAACCGAGGGCCGTTCACCCGGATAAGAGTGCTTGCGTTTGCTGACAGGATTGCGTTGTGACGGATACGGAAAACCCCGAAAGCAAAAGAACTTCCCAGCCATCCTCCTTCCGCACGGGAGGATTTTGGATCGGGATGCTCGCCACCGCCGCCTTGCTCGGTGTGCTCGGGTATTGGGGATGGCGGATGATCCGGACCAATCCGGGAGGTGAGGATTCACAAACGGGCGGGTCCGCGCAATCCGCGACGGCGATCGCCGGCGCGGTGGAGGACGGATTGGCGCTCCCCTCCGCGGAAGCGCCCGGCGTATCCCGGTCCGATATCGCCCGTTCCATTGTTTTACAGATGACAATTCCGGCCCGCAATTCGGATTGGATCACCCCGTACACCATCAAAAAAGGCGATTCGGTCTCATCCATCGCCAAGCAATTCGGCCTGAAGGACGCGAGCATCGTCTGGGGCAATACCGACCTGCTGGCCGATAACGCCAATTTCCTGCAGCCTGGTCAGAGCCTCAACATTCTTCCCGTCGACGGAGCCTTCTATAAATGGAAGAAGGGGGACGACCTGGCGTCCATCGCGGGCAACTGGAACACGTCCGTCGACGCGATCCTGAACTGGCCGGGCAACGAGCTCAACCCGCTCGCGCCTTCGATCGCGGACGGCCAGTGGCTGATCCTGCCCGGCGGCTGGAAGCCGTACGAATGGGAAGCGCCGCTCATCTTCAAAGGGAAATCGTCCACCTACGCGCTGGGCGCCGGCGCCTGCCCCAACGGGTATGACGGCCCGATAGGCACGGGCGATTGGATGTGGCCTAGCCCGTCCTCCTACCATTGGCTCTCCGGCAATGCGTTTTCCCCGCCGGCCCATTCCGGCATCGACATCGCCGCCTACCTCGGCATGCCCGTCTACGCCGCCGACAACGGAGTGATCGTCTACGCCGGCTGGAGCCAGAACCGCGACGGCACCCCCGGCTATGGCAACCTGGTGATTATCGACCATCTCGACGGCTGGCACACCTTCTACGGCCACCTCTCGCAGATCAACGTCACTTGCGGTGCGAAAATGTTCCGCGGCATGACCCTCGGGTTGGCCGGTTCCACCGGCAATTCCACCGGGCCGCACATCCACTTCGAAATGCGCTACGGATCCGCGCCCACGGACCCCCTGGGCGTACTGCCCGCGCCGTAATCCGAATATCCTCCAAGAATCACCGATTCCTCGGCTCCTGACGGAGCCTCGCCCCGGAACCCCGGTGGATTTCCGGGGTCCGAATGACACACTGCAGATGTCATTCCGAGGAGCCCCGTTACCGTTCGGGGCGACGAGGAATCGGTAGCGCATAAATCCGTCAATCAATTCCTGAATATAAGTTTGACTTCCCTCATCGAGTCACCGATTCCTCGGCTCCTGAAGGAGCCTCGGAATGACACCTGCAGGCTGGATGACACACTCCACTTGCCTCTCAATCGTCCCCGGTATAATTCCTTTTATGCCCCGCGAACGCACCTATCAAACGGAAGCCGTAATCCTCCGCCGCCGGAACTGGGGCGAGGCGGACCGGATCCTGACGCTATTCACCCCGCAGCGCGGCAAGATCCGCGTGCGCGCGGTGGGCGTGCGCAAGCCCGCCTCGCGCAAAGCGGGCCACCTGGAGTTGTTCCACCGCGCGATTGTATTCCTCGCCCGCGGGAGGGATTTCGATATCGTCACACAGGCCGAGACGGTGGAATCCTTTTCCCGGTTGCGCGACGACCTGGTGCGTTCGGCGGCCGCTTCGTACGCAGCGGAACTGCTCGACCGGCTCGCGCCCGAGGAGTCGGAGAACCTGGACGCATACCGGTTGATCGTGCACACGCTGGAGGCGCTGTGCAGTGATGGGAACATCGCGCTGGCGCTGCGCTGCTACGACCTGAAGCTGCTGGATTCGATGGGCTACCGCCCCGAACTCTCGCTGTGCACCGTCGGCGGCGAAACGATCCAAGCGGAGGATCAATTCTTCTCTCCCGCGCGGGGCGGAGTGGTCTGCCCGCGGTGCGCCGACCGCACCGAATGGAGGTATCCCATCTCGCTCGCGGCCTTGAAAGTGATGCGCCACATCCAGCGCAGCCCGGTCGAGGATGCCTTCCGGCTGCGGGTGCGTACCGCCACGCTCGACGAGCTCGAGCCGGTGTTGCAGCGCTACATCCAATACTTGCTCGAATCCCCGATGCGCTCGCGGAAATTTTTTTCCGAAGTCTCGCGGATGCAGGGGGGCGGCGAGGTATAATCCGGGAATGCTTTCACTTTACCCGGCCGACCTGATCACCCGGGTTCTTATCCTGCTGATCGTCTTCCCCGCCCACGAGCTGGCGCACGCCTTGGCCGCCACCCGCATGGGGGATCCGACCCCGCGCGAACATGGCCGGTTGACGCTCAATCCGTTCAAGCACCTCGATCTGGTTGGATCGATGTTGTTCGTGTTCGTCGGCGTAGGCTGGGCCTCGACGCCGATCAATCCGGAAAACTTCGGCGAGAATCGGCGCGCGAAAATGGGTTTCGTCGCGCTCTCCGGGCCGTTGACCAACTTGGCGTTGGCCGTCGTCGGCGTGATTCCCTTTTATATCTTCCACTGGATTCCGACCACCGTTTCGGCCAATCAATATTATCCGGATCCGGCGTACTTCTTTTCCATCTTTATATTTTTAAACCTGCTGCTGGCCGTGTTCAACCTGATCCCGATCTCGCCGTTGGACGGGGCGCAGGTGCTCGGCGCGCTGCTGGGGGGCGTGGCCGCCGAAGGGTTCGACGCTTTTCAGAAGTTCGGCCCGTTCGCGCTGGTCATCCTGGTGTTCATTCTCCCGATGCTGGGGATCAATGTGCTGGTCCTGATGGTGAGCTACCTCGTGGTTCCCGCGATGCAGCTGCTGTTTATCGGCATCCACTGACCGTCCCTCTCCATGAAGCGGCTCTCGTCTGCCAAAAAAGGAACGCCATACTGCTACATTTTGCGGTGCGCGGATGGATCGTTCTACGCCGGCTGGACCAACGATCTGGCGCGCCGCTACCGCCAGCATCGCTCCGGCAATGGCGGGCGCTACACGCGGGCGCATATGCCGGTGACGCTTGTGTATTTCGAACCTCAGGCGGATGCGAGCGCCGCGCGAAAACGCGAGGCGGCGATTAAAAAACTTCCGCGGGCGAAGAAGGCGGAGTTGGCAGCGGGGAAGCGGCGGAGGGAGCCGAAACGGTAATACCCCGCCGTCTAATAAAATCTGGACGTCGGAGCCCTCATTAAGATTATCGCGGCTTGTCTCGCTTTGAATTGAATTATTAGGTCCCCGGTTTTAATATAACTATTTGTCGTTTGCCGATTTGAAACCGTTCGATGCACCGGTAGCTTTCGTGGGAAATCTTTTGATCTTTTCCCGCGACGACCGTTGCCAAGCCGGTCGGCGATAGACTCCCAAGCAGCGAATCCAGCATCGCCCGCACGGGATGCGGTCCTTCGCGTAAATTCCCTTGCCATTCGGAATGCCGCCCGTAGGGAATATCGGTGATAACAATATCCGCTTTGGATCCGTTCAGGCCGAGCTGCAGGTCCGCAGAGTTGCCTGCGTCAGCCTGGAAAACGAGCAAAGGGATACGGGGCAGACGGCCGATTTTTTCCCGCATCCTGCGCGCGCTTTCCAGCGCCGCCTGATGCGACGCCTTCCCGTACCGCTCCCGCATTTCCATAAGCTCGCCGATCCGTCTATCCAGCCCTTCGACGGTGATGAGCGCGAGATTTCGTCCGGCAAGTTGTACGGCCTTCGGGTCGGCGTCGGATGCAATGACGGCCCGGATCAACGGTCCGTGCAGGTATACCAGCACGGTTAGAAGGTAGGCCGCGCCGCAGCATGGATCGTAGAGCACGGGCGCTTCGGGGACGCCGGCGGTCTGCCAGCGCGCGAGGCAGCGCTGGAAAATTTCACTTGCCAGCCGGACGGGAAACGCGGGATGGCCCGGCAGGCTGTGGAACACCCTGCCGCTGGAGAGATCGGAATAATCGGGCCGCTCTGTGGCAAACCGGTAAGGCATTCGTGTCTCCGATGCCCGCGGATTCTACCCGAAAGGGCGGGCGCAGGCGGGAGGGAGAGGGGAAAAGTGCAACCGGAGCGCGGAGAAACCGCCGCGAAGGAAGCCCCCGGGGGAATATAATCAATCCGTCCAACCAGGAGGCCTCCATGAAAGCAGCCGTCGTCTTCGAACCGAACCGGATCGAAACGCGTGAGGTGCCCGATCCCGAACCCGCTCCCGGCGAGTTGCTCCTGCGCGTGATGGCCAGCGGCATCTGCGGGACCGATATCCACATCTTCCGCGGCGAGTACATGGGCGGCTACCCGATCATCCCGGGCCACGAACTGGCCGGTGTGGTCGAGAAGTTTGGCAGTGCGGTGACGCGCTTTAAGCCAGGCGACCGCGTTGCGGTCGAACCGAACATCGCCTGCGACAATTGCATTCATTGCCTCAACAACCGCCACAATTTTTGCATCAACTGGCAGGCGGTGGGCGTCACCCGCCCGGGTGGGATGGCCCAGCACGTGTGCGTGCCGGAAAAATCCGCGTTCGACATCGGCGACCTGGCTTTCGAGCGGGGCGCTTTCATGGAGCCGCTGTCGTGTGTGCTGCACGGGTTGGAGCGGCTCGACTTGCAGATCGCCGCGAGGGTCGCAATCCTCGGCGCCGGGCCGATCGGGATTCTGCTCATGCAAGTCATCCGCCTGCGCGGCGCGGCCGAGGTGACCGTTGCGGATAAAAACTTGGACCGGTGCGCGTTTGCCATGAAAGCTGGCGCCGATCGTTGCCTAAACAACATCGACGAGCTGCCACGGGATTCGTTCGACGCGGTGGTGGATGCGACCGGCGCCGTCGCGGTGATGAGCCGCGCGCCCGAGTTCGTCCGCCCCGGCGGAAAGGTCCTCCTGTTCGGCGTTCCTCCGGCCGGACAAAAAATTTCCCTGGAGGCGTTTCCCATATTCCATAGGGGCTTGACGATCCTTTCCTCGTTCACCTCGCTGCGGAATTCCTACCAGGCGCTCGATCTGCCTAAAAGCGGCCGCATATCGGTCGATGCGCTGATTTCGCACCAGCTGCCGCTGGAAGAGCTGCAGCGCGGGATCGAGACGATCGAGGGCGGGCGCGAAAACGTCCGCAAGGTGATGATTCTGCCAAACGGTTGAGGGAAGCGGCTCGAGCGCGGGGGAATCGCCGGAGCGAAGATCAGCTACCGCTTCGGATAATTCATCAACCCCCCCCTTTTTTTATACGAAGTTCTCCGGGGATAATGGGGTAAAAATCTTCACGAAGGATCGACTCGTCGGATGGATTGGTCCAGGTGAAAAAATAAAAGTACGGGAGGACTGTTCCATGCCAAAGCCCGTTCGCGCCATTCTTGCCGGCTGCGTCCTGCTGCGGGCGGTTTCCATCTCTGCATCCACCGTGTTTGCCGCGAAACCGTCGGGTAACCCTGCCGGCGTTAAGTTTAAAGTCGCCCCCAAGAAATTTGTCTGCCTTAACGATTTTGTTCCGATGCCTCCGCAGATGCATAATATAATGAAGCGCAATTGCGACATCCCGCTCGGGCTGATAAAAACCTCGGGAATCGCTTTCTCTGACCAGTCATGAAAGGAAACGGTTTATGAATGCCAAAACGCTTCCAAAAATCCTTACCGCACTATTGGTCTTTGCCGCGCTTCCGGCGTGCTCCACCGCCCCGTCATCGACGGCCTCCTCGCAGCCGTCCGCGGTTTCTTCCGAGACGGTCGCACCCGGAACCTCGCAGGCGTTGGGCGATCTTGGAACGATCGGCTATACGGTCGATTCCGGCCGGAAAGTAAGCGGGACTTTCGACATCAATGATGCGAAACCTCTCACCCTGGTCGCCGACGACGCCAACGGCTACAGCTGGATGCTGTGGATCCCCGCGGACGCGCTGATGTCCACCCAAACTGTCACCATGACGCCTTTCTCCACGATCGACACCTCCCAATCGGAAGCCAAGATCATCAGCGGAGTCCGGCTCGAGCCGGATGGCATCCAGTTTATGAATGCGGTTCAATTGAAGGTTCATCCTCCCGAGAAGGATCCCGGGGTCGGGCTGATTTTTTCCTTCAATCAGGATGGCTCGAACGTGGCGTTTGCACCCACCACCAACACCAGCGGGGGGAAAACAGCCATCGCGCAGATCTGGCACTTCAGCGCCGCCGGATACGACAATGGGTATGACGCCGGGCGGGACGGCATCGATCAATATCAAAAGATGGCCAGGGAGGAATACCGGTTGGCGCTGGACGCCGCCAGGCAATTCATCAAGAACGGCGCGCCCCGTCCGCCCACGTCCCCGTCCATCAGCATGTTCTGCCGCGGCACCGAGCACAACCCGGAACAAAACGAAGCCTATGAGTATATGCGTGAATTTTTGGATCCATATTCCGATTACGTTGTCGTGTTATTGGCGGCGATCAAGAATATACAACTCCTCGGCGTTGAAGATGTCGACACCACCGCAGGGACGGATGCGATCATTACAATCCTGCAAATGGCGGAAAAAACCCTCCTGGAATTGGGCAATCAGTATCAGAAGGACAAGCCACCCGACCGGCTGATTGCGGCGATCGATACCGGATTGCAAATCGACCGCCAGATCCAGATGATCAACGGTGACACGCCGCTGTTGCTGTTTCCTGAAAAAATATCTTCCTGGGCTTCGACCGTCCGTGATTATTACCTCAACGAATTGAAAACCAAGCACGATTACCGCGCCTTCCCGACTATTCTGACGCTGGAAAAATGGGTTCAACTTGTCGGCGGTCCCGACCGATTTGCAGAAATCCTGTCGGCCATGACCTTCGAAGTGATCCTCGACACCAGTTTTAACGGCACCTGGAAAACCAGCACCGATGTGATCGCGACCGGCAACGTGGTGCAAACCGCGGACGTCAAGGATTTAAAGATGATGTTTGCCCAGGAGGAGGAAGGCCTTTGGGGCGATCTGGATAACATGCAACTCAGGGCTAAATCCGGAACCTATAAGAGCCTCAAGGAAACCGTCCAGTTCTCCGGGATGACGGATACCGGCGTCTTGTGGTTGAAAAACTGGGATCCATGCGTGACCAAGTCCTTCGACGTTCTGATCGGCGGTTTTCTAGGAAAAGGAACGGATGCCTCACCCGGCATGGTCGCCGCGCCCGCGTCCATGGTCAGCTTTGAACAATATTATTGGGAGGTTGCGACCGCATTCATTTTCACGATCCCCATCACAAACCTGGACGCGAACATGGGCGAGCAGACCTTTTCCGGCTCCGGTTCCGGGGCGGAAGGCCAATTCACCGGCAGCGGCAAGATCCATATCGTTCTCAAACATACGCCGAAGTAAACCGCGGGCGGTGAATTAGTCACCAATTCAAGAGGTTAATGCCTTTGGGCTAATGACCAAAGACCATTGACCATGGACGATGGCTTCTCGGTTATGGTCGCCGGTCCTTCGTCGTTCTTGCGCGAGACTTGGACCCGCTGGTAGTTCTGAGCGCGGCGGGGATGGCCTCCCCCCAAGCGGAAGCCGGAACGACGTGGGAAGGATGGCAAGTCGACGTCTACTCAGTCGACAGCACGTCGCTCGGCGGGGAGGGGACGGATTCCAGTTTTGGCATATTGCCGGTCGTGATCACCTCCATCCAGGGAACCGTTTGGATCAACCATGATACCGGTGCACTGCTGAAGGCGGACCTGCAATTCGAAGCCGGCGTCCGGAAACCGGGGGAAACCACGCCCAGTACGCACGGGAAAGGTGAATTCCATCTCGCCGTGAGCCAAATCGGAAAGGTAACCGTCAGTTTACCGTAGTAGTTTTCCCGGTTCTTGCGGTTTCGCTTCCTGAAGACGGAGCGTAAATCGAACATCCCATTCGCAACCTGAATGGGATGTTTTTTATCGATGCCCGTCTGTTTTCGGCATGGCTGATTGTGGACGCCCCAAGTTTTGAATTCCTTGGATCGCTCGTGAGATTCCTTTAAGAAACGGAATCCATTTGGATTAAGGAGACTCCGTGAGGATGAAAATACTCCGAAGAAATCCCCCTGCCGGCCAAGCGTGCTTTGACAGAAATTCCGGAGAAGGATATACTTCCAATGGTAAAGGAGCCGCTGGTATGACTATTCGGAACCGCGAACGACATGTGGAACGATCTCCACGCCTTCTCCATCTTCTTCGCGGCGTACTGTCCCGGTAAGTAAGTTTCAATAAAGTTTGCGCGCCATGAACCCGCGATGGGATCGCGTGTTCGTGGCTTTTTTTGCCCAGTGCGAGGCCATGAATGAGAGATCATTCCCGGCTTCGCATTTTCGTTTCTCCTTCCTTTCCGCAAGAGGTGAAACATGGCAAAAATACAGCGCAAACAAATTGCCCTGGGGCAAAATTTTCTTAAAAGTGCGACCCTCGTGCGCCGTCTCCTCGGCGAAAGTTCGATCGGCGTTTCGGACGCGGTCCTCGAAATCGGCGCGGGACGCGGGGTAATCACCGCGGAACTGGCCCGCCTCGCGCGCAAGGTCGTCGCGCTGGAGAAAGATCCGGAGCTGGTTGGGCTGCTGCGGGAGCGGTTTTTCGGCGTTCCCAACGTGGAAATACTGGAAGGCGACTTTCTGCAATACCGCATTTTCGACGGGGAATATAAAATATTCGCCAATATTCCATTCAACCGGACGGCGGACATCGTGCGAAAAATCGTCTGCGCGTCTACCGCGCCAAACGACGCTTACCTGATCCTTCAAAAGGAAGCGGCGGAGAAGTTTTCCGGCATCCCGGCGGAGACGCAGTTTTCCATCCTGGCCAAACCCCGGTTTCAAATCCAAATCATCCGGGAGTTACGGCGGACCGATTTCGAGCCCATGCCCGGGGTGGATTCGGTTCTGTTGCGCATCCAAAAACGCTCTCCGGCGCTGGTCTTGCCGGAGGATGCAGCCCTTTTCCAAAAGTTGGTTTGCTATGGATTCGCAGGCTGGAAGAGAAACCTCGGTAAAACTCTCCAGCATATCTTTAGCTACCGGCAATGGAAACGATTATCAAAAGAGTTGCGTTTCCCACTGGATGCCACACCGTCGGAATTGACTCTCGAACAGTGGCTCGGGTTATTGGACTGTCTCAAACGGAGGGTTCCCCTTTACAAACAATTGCGCCTGCAAATCGAACGAAGCGCATCGGCTTTCGAATAATAATGATTTGCCGGATGAGGAGTTTCGAAATCCCGGGATGGGCGCCCGACCGGGATGACGGATCAAGAGTTTGGCACAATCGGCGGGAAATGAATCTGGATCGGATGCACAATTCCGATCACGGCCGCAACCGGGATGGCAAAGACGATCGGCAAGAATATCGCCGCCCCATACATCCACCAGGGGGGACGCTTGGCGCCGCGTTCCGCGGGTAGTGTGTAGGCCGGTAAATAGACCATCAATCCGTAAACAAAAATCCATAAGCCGAACTCCGCCAGCCCTTGCGGCCCGCTGAACATTGTTTCGATCATCGTCCCCGTCAAACCAAAAAGCAGAAAGACCGCATTGGGACTGAACTCGAAATAGCGCAGGAGCAAGGCCCAACCCGCGAACATCGGGATAAAAACCGCGACGCTATGAAAACACACAACGTCAAAGAAGTTGGCCGACGCCGTGATGTACGCCGCTCCCACCGGAACTCCGAACAGCGGAGCCAGATTGGTCATCCCCGTGGTGATCGTCTCCTCCACCAGCGCAAGAATCGTGGCGAGCAGCACGAATTTTATCCGCCAATCGATCGGATTGCCCGCACGAAATCTCGAACGGGATCCCGCAAGCGCCGCATGAGGAATCCGCCCAGGCCGGCCCACAATAAAACCAGCCCGGCTCCCATCAGGATCTCGGCTCGGAAATTGGGGCGGGAAACTGCCAATGCGATGATCACCACCGCGCCGGTGGAGAACGCCAACCAGACGCCGATGCCGGCGATCAGACATCCGGAGTTCCAGAATCGTTTCACGATGCGCCGTCGTTTCCCGTTATGTGGAGAACCCCGCCACCGCCGGGATGATCTCCCGCCCGAAGGTGTCCAGCGGCGCGATGTCCTGGACGTTCGGCATATTGAAGATCACATGCTGAATGCCGATGTCGGCCAACGCGCGGCAATGATCGATCACGTCCCGTGCACTGAGACGGTCCGGAGCAAGGTGAACGGAATCGAGCGCGGTTTTCTCGATTTGGGCGTAATCCCGCCCGACCGCATCGCAGTGCCGCTTCAGAACGTCCAGCTTGGCGCGGAGGGAGTCGACCCCGATGCGCGCAAACAGGTTGCAGGCATCCGCGTATTGGGCCACCAGCCGCAGCGTTTTCTGTTCACCGCCGCCGCCGATGAGGATCGGCGGATGGGGTTTGGAGAGCGGTTGCGGGTTGCACAGCGTCTCGGCTAAGCGGTAGTATTTTCCCTCGTACGGTCCGTTGTTTTCTGACCACATCTGCTTTGCGATCTGCAGCGTTTCCTCCAGGCGGCGGAAGCGTTCGTCCATCGGAGGAAAGGGGACGCCCAGTCCGAGCGCCTCGCGTTCATTCCAGGCCGCGCCGATCCCCAGGTAGGCGCGTCCACCCGAAAGCACGTCCAGCGTGGTGACCGTCTTGATCAGAATGCCGGGATGGCGGTAGACCACGCCGGTGACCAGCGTGCCCAGTTTCACTTTTTTCGCAAAGCCGGCCATGTAGGCGAGGGCGCTGTAGCCTTCCAGCATATCGTCTTCCACCGGGCCGAGGCCCGTCGTGCGATCCCGGTTTCCGATTTGGAAAAAATGATCCATGACCCACAGGCTGTAAAAACCCGCGCCGTCCGCCGCGCGGGCGATTTCCGAAAGTTTTCCGGCGATGCCCGCCGGGCCGCCGGGCCAGGTGAAGTTGGGTATCTGCAATCCGATTTTCATAACACTCTCCTTTCTTCGGGGGGCCGGATGACCAATGGCTTGATTCCATCGGCCGGCCTTCTTGTCCGTTACCGATCGTTCCAATCCGGCAGAGGCCCTTGCGTGTAACGGTTCTTGCCCGCCTTATTCCAGACCGTCACACCGCCGGCGCCGAGCACTTCCATCTGACGATCGTTATGGAACAGGGCAGTGTTGGCTTCGATTCCGATCAGAGTCAGACCCTGGGTGATCCAACCGCGGACGGGAGCGACCACCCAATCCGGGATTTCGTCGTAGTGGGGAATGACCGTCGCGCCCGGAAGCAAACGGAACCCGGCTTGCCGGCTGCGTCCCGAAAAACCGAAAAAGGCTTCGCCCAGGATCATAGCGCCCGCGCTGCATCCGGAGAGCAACCCTCCGCTCTTTAATACCGCCAGGATGGATTCCCAGGCGAGGCTGCCTTCTAGCGTTTGATACAGGTACGCAGGTTTTCCCCCGGAAAGGTACACGAAGTTCGCTTCCGCGATTGCGCGCGCCAGGGCGGGGTCGTTCGCGCTGGCGCGATCGACCACGGGCAGCGATTGAACCGGAACGCCCAGGCGGGTGAAATGATCCTCGCCGAGATGGGACCAATAGCCGATCCGCTCGGGTCCTTCGGTGCCGGCGGCGGTGGGCAGGCAAACCACGCGCGCCGGGCCGGGGAGGCGGCCGATGAGGAGGCGGTCCAACGGCTCCATGGGGGGAAGGTATTCGCCGCTGCCGACAAGCGCTAGCATGGATTAATCGTATCACGCGACGGGAGAGAGTGTTTGAGAAGGAAGAACAGGCGGAGAGAGCTGAATGTAATGAAGAAAGCGCTCGCAGGAAGAATGAAATTTATTTTTCACGACTTCGATCCGATTGGGGGATGATCTTTGGAAGGGTAGCCGCAGGGGTGACAGGCAGGGCCTGTTGGAAATCCCGGCGCAGAAGCAGCGCGGGGATCAGCCCTACCGCGGCGACGGCGAGTGCAATCCAGGCCATTTCCGCCGTGACGCGCGTCACCGCCTGCAAGCCGGCTGCGGCCATGCGCGCGAAATCGGTAAAGGCCGCGCCCTGCAGCAGCTGAGTGCTGATTTCCGTCGTGCGCCGCAAGCCGTAGGGCGTGAGCAGGCTGACGCACAGGCTCATGCCGATGAGCCTGAGGATGATGACCACGGCTGCGGCAATCCCCCGCTCGGATTCGCCCACGCTGTTGATGACCGCCGTGCCGATCGGCGCGATGGTCAACCCGAGCCCGACGCCCGCCGCGATGAGGCCGGCGGCCATGCGCAGCGTACCCGCGGCGTCCTCCGGCGTATATCCGCCGGTGAGGAGCGCGACGGCTTGGTCGGCCGTCTCCAGCCGCCAGAGCGTCATCAAGCCGAACCCGAGAATCGCGATCGCCATTCCGATCACCGCCGTGAGACGGTATCCGATCCGTCCGGCCAGCCAACCGCCGAGGAGCGCAGACAATGCGAGGGGGATGGTTAGCGCCGAAAGCAAATACCCGCTCACCAGCGCGCCCTGGCCGCTGTCTTTCGCGCCGGCGATGTTAATGAAGAGCGGTACGCTCACCAGCCCGACCATGAGGCAGAAACCGACCAGCAGATTAAGCGCGCTCGCCGCAGAGAAGTTGCGATTTCTAAAGAGATGCAGATCGAGCAGAGGCTGGGACGTACGGCGCTCGTGCCAAAGGAAAAGTCCAAAGGCAACGAGGCCGAGGAGGATAGCCAACGGTGCCAGGGCGGTTGAGGTTTTTACAGTTGCCCCCGCATCCCCGGCGCCCAGCCCGAGGTTGAGGCCGGTGAGCGCAAGGCTGATCCATAAAACACCGGCCCAATCGAACGATGTGCGGATTCGCTTTTCCTCGAGGCCCGTGAGCGCCCAGGCGGTCACCGCGAAGAGGAGAACGATCAGCGGCAGGTTGATCCAGAAGAGGAAGGGCCAGGCGAGGAACTGGACCATGATGCCGCCGTAGAGGTGGCCCAGCACCCAGCCGACCGTATCGACCGCCCCGATAAGTCCGAGCGGCAGCGCGCGGCGCTCGGGCGGATAGAGATCGGCGACGAGCGCCATGCTCACTGGCACCATCGCGCCCGCGCCGAAAGCCTGGATCACGCGCCCGGAGATGAGCGCGTACAGCGCCATCAGGCTGCGATCGGGACGCCCTCCGGCCAGGAGGCGCGCGATGCGGTAGGCGATTTGGGCGGGCACGCCGGGCGAGGCCGCCACCCACCACGAGCCGAGGAAGAAGATGACCAGGCAGAGGAGATAGACGCGCCGCCGACCCCACAGGTCGGAGACGCGGCCCATGAACGTCATGCTGATGGCGTAGGCCAGGAGATACCCGCTGACCGCCCAGGCCGCCGTATCCAGGCCGGTCTGGAGCGGCACGTTGAGACCCGCGACGACGGCGGGAAGGACGGCCGAGATGATCGTGAGATCGAGCGCGCCGAGGAAAACCGGCAGGCAGACGACGGCGAGGATGAGCCCGGGACGTTTCATCGGATTTGGTATAGCCCTGTCAGGTCCCAAAAATAAATCCCTTGGATTTTAAGGCGCGTTGATTTCAATCGCCGCATTGATATCGAATACGTCGATCAGCCAGCCGTTGCCGTCCGGCTCGGCGATGTGAATGCGGACGAGGTTATAAGTGGATTTCTCCATCCAGATGTCCACCGGATAGGGGGTTCCGCTCTCGAACGCGCCTGCCAAAAGCGGCGCCAGGACTGCGCCGTCGGCTTCGCCGCGGATGTGAATCGTATTCACGCCCTCGATGTTTTCCATGCCAACTAGTTTGGGATTCTGAATACCGGTTCGGAGCACGGCAGGGATACCCCCCGCCAGGAACAGCGCCGCTCCGTTGAAGGCGAGATTGGCGGGAGCAGGTTCCATCTTGCCGGTGAGCGGATTCGTGATGAAGTTGCCTTCCGGCAGCCAGAGTACCTGGAGCTGGAGAACGTTACCGAAGATCGTCACATTGATCTGCGCGCTCACCCGGTCGGGGGCTTGGTACTCCCCGTTGATCTCGGTGAAGCTCATGTTGGTCGCTGTGTCGAGTACCACCGGCGCCCCTTCGCGCGTGATCTTAAAGCGCGCGCTTTTCATCGCCAGCATCGCGTCCGCGCTTTTCGCCAGCAGCTCGGCCGGGGAGGGGGTTGGGGTGAGGGTCGGTGTCGGCGAGCGGGTCGGCGTCGGCGTGCGGGTCGGGAAGGGTGTATTGGTCGGGATCGCGGTGGCGTTCGGAGCCGGATTGGCGCACGCGGCGAGGACGAGTATGGTCAATAACGTTATGACATGTATTTTTTTCATTGCCGGATCTCCTGAATGAGGATGAGAAATCGCGCAGGATCTCCTTGCCCGATTGTATCAGAGGTCGAAAAGGATGATTTTCGCAGGATGGCTGCGACAGGACCGCTATTTACCGAAACAGGCGCCGGTCGATTAATTCGTTCCCATCGCAATTTCAGTAAAACCTGCACCCCCTGAAAAATTCGCTCCAATCACCTTCGGAATATTCATTGACCACCAGACAGATGTCGATAGCGTTTGGATTTTTTAGATAGATCCAGATATTCCGAAACGCCTCGTCGGCC